>CAZPCE010000061.1:0-11900 GCA_964584915.1 uncultured Arenimonas sp.
TTCTACCTTAAGGGCGATGCCCGATGGTTTTAATGTTCGCCATTATATCGGGGGCGGCTCCGGCACGAAAGCGCCCAAGCTCAAAAAAGCGATTTTCGGCTAAGCTTGGCCGATCATGTCGAGCGCAACCACCAACGCCAATGCCAATGCCAATGCTGCCGCAGTCAAGCGCGTGGATGCCCTGCCATCCTTCGCCTGGCCGCTTCTTAGCCTGGCGTATGCCGGCGCCTGGCTGGCTTTGCTGCAACCTTCACAAGTGCTCTGGTTTCTTCCGGCCGGATTGCGGCTGGCGGTTTTATGGGTATTGCCGGCAAAACGCTGGGGCTGGTTGCTGCTGGCGGAAGGCTTAGTGGCCTGTTATCTCGATTGGCATACTGACGACACCTTGCTGGACCCCGATTTCATCGCGCTGAGTTTCGCACCGCTGCTGGTGTATGCCGCCGCGTTGTATCTGGTGCGAGGCAGCGACTCCGGCCCGGTCTTGAATACGCCACGCAACATGCTGATATTGCTGGCCTGCGGCGCCTTATCGGCCGTGATGGTTTCGCCGATACTCAGCTATTTCTACGAAAGCAAATCTTTCATGGAAATCAGTTTTGATCCGGGCACCTGGGGCAGTATTTTTGCATTCGTCTACGGCGACTTGATTGGCCAATTGATCCTGGCGCCACTGCTGATACTTTTGTTCGGCGTTGGCCGGTCCAGTTTGCGGGAGCCCGCACTCTGGATTTCGGTGCTGATCGCCGGCATTGCCACCAGCCTCGTCTTGATGTTGCTGCATTACCGCCATGAACTGGCGCCTTTCCTGTTGCTGCTGGTATTCGCCCCGATGTTCATGGTCGCCTTCCTGAAAAACTGGAAGGGCGCCGCCATGTCGGTCGCATTGACCGGCGTGTTGCTGGAAGTCTATTTGCATTTCAATCCGCTGCCGCTCGAATTGATCGTGCTGCAATTGGCGTTTGCGCTGATTTCCGCCGGCAGCCTGGTGCTCGGGGCGGCAATGTCGGCACTTCGCGACAGCCATCTGAATTTGCAGCTTCAGCACCGCAACGTGGCGCAAATGAATTCGCAGCTGCTCAAGGCCAGCGAAGAATTGCGGCATGTCAGCCAACGCCTGGTCCGGCTGGAAGAACAGGGCCAGCGCGAACTGGCGGATGAACTCGACGTCGAGCTGGGCCAGTCGCTGCACACGCTCGGCACGCATCTGGGCATGGCGGTCAGGTCGGTAAAAGAACAGGACACCCTGAAAATGCTTTTCAGCATTCGCGATAAAACCCGCGAAATGGAAGACAGCCTACGCCGCGTATTGAGGCAACTTCGCCCCAAAGCGCTGGACAATAAAGGCCTGAAGGAAGCGATCAACAACGGGCCGCTGCACGAAGTGCTCGACGATGCCGGAATCGCATTGGAAACGCATTTTGACGGGGCTTTTGGCAGCCTGCAGGAAGATGAGAAAACAGCGATATACCGCATCTGCCAAACCATCACCCGGCAGGCGATCGGTGTCAGCGGCATGAAGAAACTCGTGATCTCCGTGTCAGTAAAAGACGAGCGGAGCGCGGATTGCGAAGTCAGCTTGAAGATCGAGTTGAGCCCGGTAAGCGCCGAACGCAGGCAGCAGCAAACCGCTCCCCTGAAAGCCGTGCAGGACCGTGTGTTGGCATTGGACGGCGAATACGAGGTGTCGATAAACGGAGAACGTCTTTTGCACAGCATCGTGTTCCGGCAAAAAGAGGCGCAAGGCAATTAGCCGACATTCCAGAAATGCCCGTCTCACCTTTTGCAATTTGAAATAGGCATCATGCTGCCATGACATCCGCAGGCTCCGACTTCCGTCTCTATCACGGCAACGATCTATCGGTGCTGGCAGGCCTGTTGTCGAACGCTTTGCAGAAGGATTTCGAGCCGGAAGACATTCTGGTTCCCGAAACCATCCTGATTCCGCAGCCGGCGATGAAGCGCTGGCTGCAGATGCTGCTGGCGGAAGATCACGGCATCGCGGCGAATATGCGGTTCCTGACGCCGGGCGAATTCGTGCGCGAAACCTTGAATGCCAATGGGCTGGAATCGGCCGGCAATATTTTCGCGGCCGATGCCCTGCGTTGGCGCTTGTTTTCGGTGTTGTCCGACAAAGCGCAATGGCAGCTGCCCGCCTTGCAGGCCATCGCGCCGTATTTGCGCGGAAGCCAATCGGAAATGAAGGCATGGTCGCTGGCGAACGAATGTGCGGCGGCGTTCGAAAAATACCAGGCCTGGCGACGCGACTGGTGTCTTGATTGGGACCGGGGCGGCTCACCTCTCGATTGGCAGGCCCATCTCTGGCGCCGGGTAACCCGTGGCAAGACCCATCGTGGCCAGGCGATTGCCGAGTTCCTCCATGCTTTCGAATCACGCGAATCTCCCGTACCGCAAGGCTTGCCGAAACGCCTGTTTGTTTTTGCCTGCCTGAATGTGTCGCCGGATGTCTTGCGGGTGATCGCGACCGCGGCAAAGGCGGGGCCGTTGCATTTTTTCCTGCCCTCGCCTTCGAAAAAATACTGGGGTGATGTCTCGAGTTTGCGCGAACGCCTGAAAAATCCGCAAGCCGATGTCTTCGCGCAGGAAGACAACCCGTTGCTGCAAGCCTGGGGCCGGGCGGGGCGCGATTTTATTGCCACGCTTTTCTCCAACAACACGGTCGAGCTGCGAGGCGACGTCGATGTCTATGTGCCGAGCGACAAGGCAAACCTGCTGGCGCGGGTAAAAAACGATTTGCTTGAACGACAGTCGCCACGGGCGCTTGACGGCGATTTCGATCCGGCCGATACCAGCCTGCAAATCCACAGCTGTCATACGCGCTTGCGCGAAGTGCAGGTGTTGCATGATCAATTGCATCGTTTGTTCCTGACTGACAAGGACAAAGCCTTGCAGCCACGAGATATCGCGATCATGGCGCCGGATATCGACGCCTATGCGCCTTTTATCGAAGCGGTATTCGGTGCGGCAAAAAATACCCCGCGCTTCATTCCCTATCGATTGAGCGACCGCAAACTGCAGCAAAGTTCGGCATTGACGGATTTGTTTCTCGCGTTGCTGGAGTTGCCGAAACTCGAGCTCACCAGCAACGAAGTACTCGATTTGCTGAATGCGCCGGCATTGTCCGAATATCTGGGCGTCGACGACGACTGCCGGCGCTGGTGGCCGTTCTGGATCGAGCAAGCCGGCGCGCGCTGGGGTTTGAATGCCGCACACAGGCTGCAACAAGGCGTGCCGGCCGAACATTTGACGACCTGGGCGTTCGCACTTGATCGCCTGCTGCTGGGTTATGCAAGCGGCGACCATCAAGCTCTGAAAGGCGTTGCTCCCGTCATTGAAGTCGAGGGCCAGGCTTTGAATACGCTGGACAAACTCATTCGCGGACTGCGTTTGCTGGCGCGTTACAACGATTATTTCAGGCATCCGCATACCGCAAGCCAGTGGGCCAATGGTTGCGCTGAATTGCTGGGCCTGCTGGAGGATTCGGCACAGACCAGCTCGAACGAAAGCGCCGCGATGCAGCGTTGCCGGGAAGCCGTCGCCGATTTGCTCGAACAATGCCGGCAGGCGGAATTCGATGATTTGATCGCGCCGGAAATCATCCGCGACTATTTCAGGAACGCGTTGGGCGAAAGCGACGCCAGCCAGAATTTCCTGAGCGGCGGGGTAACAGTATGCCGCATGGTGCCGATGCGGCAGATTCCGTTCAAGGTGATTTGCCTGCTCGGCATGAACGAAGGCGAGATGCCACGCACCGAGCCGCCGGGCTTTATCCAGCGGCTATCCGAAGAAATAAAATCGCCGGCCACGCGGCGTTATGGCGATCGCTCGCTGCGCGACGACGACCGCTTCCTGTTTTTGCAATTACTCACGGCCGCCGACACCACGCTGTATCTGAGTTATTGCGGCAAGCATCCGCGCGACGATACCGAGCAGGCGCCATCGAGCCTGGTCAGCGAACTGCTCGATTGCCTCGCGGCAATGTATCCGCAACAAAAGGATTTCCGAAAGGCATTCGTGGTGCAACATCCGTTGCAGGTTTTTTCCGGCGACGACAAGAAAGATCCACGCCGATTGCGTTTTGATCCTGCATGGCGGGCGTCGGACAACACGGATGAAACCGATGTCCGTTTTCTGCGGATGCCGATCGATGTCGAAGCGGGGGAACAGGTCGTGCAATGGCAGGATGTCAAAAATTTCTTCAGGCATCCGGCAAAATATTTCCTGCAAACACGGACGGGTCTTCGCCTGACGGGACTGGAAGAAAAACTGGATGAACACGAACCCTTCGGCGATGCATCGGGTCTTGCGCGCTACCAATTGCGGCATGCGGTATTCAAGGCCTTGGTCGAAAACGAGCGTGCGCCAACCGATCCGGAATTGCTGGCCTATTTGCGAAGCTCGGCCCTTTTGCCATCGGGCTTTGCGGCCGAGCCTGCGCTTTACAAAACCCTGTCGGAAGTAAAACAGCAGGCGATGCGGTTCAAGTCCTGGCGGATCGGCGAAGCGCGCACGCTGCCGTTCGAATTGAAACTGGACCGTTTTGTCTTGCAAGGCAATCTGGACGGAGTTTACGCCGAAGGCGCGGCCCGCATCGTGCTCGGCCAGATGCAGGGGCGACATCATTGCATGCACGGTCTTGATGCCTTGTTGCTGTCGGCTCTGGATAGCGAAATACCGCTGGTGGAATTTGTCGAGATTCGCAAAGACCGTCCGTTGCAACGCATTCGGCCCGGCCATTGCCGTCCGGAAGCCATCCGGCACCTCAACGAGCTATTGGAATTGTTTGCGCAAAGCCGGAACCAAGCCTTGCCGTTCGATCCTGACGCAGGTTTCGCTTTCATAAAAAATCTTGATGGCCAGCCGGAAACCTTCAGCGACAAAGCTTGGGAAAAAGCTGGCGAGGCATTGTCCGAGCACGATATCTGGTGGAGCACGGCCATGCGCGGGCAGGATCCGTTTCTCGATCACCGCGGACAGCCGGAAATCTATCCAAACAGCATCGCCTTTCGCGATGCCAGCCTGAAAGTTTTTGCAGCGTGCGCGCCGGAGTTCACCGGTGGCGGGGATGAAGGCGATGAATAGGCCGCTCGCGCTTGATCTTCCGCTACAGGGCCGGCAATGGATCGAGGCCAGTGCCGGTACGGGCAAAACCTTTACCTTGTCGTTACTGGTGTTACGCCTGTTGCTGGAAAGGGAAATCGCATTGCCGAATATTCTGGCGGTGACTTTCACCAAGGCGGCAACGCAGGAGCTGAAAATAAAAATTCGTGCGCAGATAAAATTGGCGCAGGATTTGCTGAAAGAGGGTTTGCCGGACCCACTGGACGGTCTTGAAGCCGGAAAACGGGCGACGGCGGAATTTCTGCGAGCGCTGCTGCGGCAAAAATCGGAGCAGCAACTGCGACGGCTGCTGGACATGGCAATACAGGATTGCGATCGCGCGAGCATTTTCACGATCCACGGATTCTGCGCCCGCGTTCTAAATGACCATGCCTTGAGTGCGGGCCAGGTTTTGCAGGCGCCGACGCTATTAACCAGTACTGCAGCCCTCAATACCAAAATCGCTTTCGATTTATGGCGCGAGTTCAGTGCCGACCGTGACTTGATGCGCTCGTTGACAAGTATTTGGTCGGGCCCCGATTCGCTGGCCAGGCAATGCGACAGCCTGCTGCAGGCCGAGAACCTGCTGCCGGAATTGCCAGCCCTGTTGCCGGACGAGTTCGACATGCTGGCGTTGAACCAGCGTCTTCGCTTGGCAGTGGAAACCGAACGTGATCGGGCCGTGGCATTGATGGCGGAGGCACAACAGGCCGGCATCTTGCACGGCGCGCATATGAGCCGGAACATTATCGAAACGAGTTTCGGGAAGCTTGAAAACTGGTATTCACTGAATTCCGATCAAGCCCGGGAAGATCCGGGCTTCTCGCGCCTGTCGACTTCGTATGTCGCGGCGAAAGTAAAAAAAGATTTCAAAAAGCAGACGCCGGTTTCGCCCTTGTTCGAAGCGATCGAGCTTTGGTACGGGGGTTATGCACAGGTACGGGCCTATGAACAGACGCGCGATCTGCAGTGCCTGCATCTCGTGCGTGCACGGCTGGCAACGCGCCGGGAAACGCTGCTGCAAAAACTGCAGCAATACAGTTACGACGATTTAATTGCCCAGCTGGTTTCCGCGCTCGATGGTGAATCGGGCGACGAACTTTGCGATGCGCTGAGAAAGGAATATCCGGTTGCGCTGGTTGACGAATTTCAGGATACCGACAGCCAGCAGTGGCGGATTTTTTCGCGGCTCTATCCCGAGCATCTGGCAGCGCAGGCCTTGTATCTGATCGGCGACCCGAAGCAGGCGATTTATGGATTCCGTGGTGGCGATGTCCATGCCTATCTGGCCGCGAAACGCGAGTCGCCATCGCAATGGAATTTGCCGGAAAACTTCCGCTCCCGGCCAGGCTTGTTGAGTGCCGTTGCAACCCTGTTCGAACAAGGCGGCCAGAATGCCTTTCGCGAACAGGACATCCAGTTTTATCCGGTGCATGCCGGCGGTGCGGTGCTGGAAAACGATTTTCTCCAGAATGACGCACCGGCTCCGGCGATGCATCTGGCGCTGTTGCCGGAATATATCGACCAGAAACAAAAACCGTCGGCCCTGCCCGCAGGCAAGGCGCGAGAACTCGCCACCCGCGCCTGCGTCGAAAAAATTCATGAACTTCTCTCTGCCGGCCAACAAAATAAAGCGCTGATTCCGGATCGGGATAGCAAGCAAATGCGCGGCATACAGCCGGGCGATATCGCCGTGCTGGTCAATCAGAACAAGGAAGCCATCCAGGTGCAGACGATGCTGGCCGCCAGTGGCATCGCCAGTGTCGTCAGCAGCCAGGAAAACCTGTTCGCCACATTCGAAGCGCAGGAATTATTCGTGTTGCTCGATGCCTTGATTGAACATCAGGACCAGGCGCGCTGGCGCGGTGCGTTATCGACGGTATTGCTCGGTTACCATGCCGACGAAATAGTCGGGCTCGAATCCGATGCGGTGGCGGCCACCCGCAGTGCCGACCTTGCCGTGCAATACCGCGAGTTGTGGTTGCATCAGGGCGTATTGAGCCTGGTCACGCAGATCGCAGCCGCGGCTGCACCAAGAATTCTGCAGTTTTCCGACGGCGAGCGCCGACTGAGCAATTATTTGCAGCTGGCCGAAACTTTGCAGCAGGCCAGTGCGCTGAATCTCGGACCCGAACAGTGTTTGCGATGGCTTGGGCAAGCCATGCAGGAAGCCGGCGTAGACGAAGAAAATACCCTGCGCCTGGATTCCGACCAGAAGCGCGTCCGGATTCTGACCTTGCATAAAAGCAAGGGCTTGGAATTTCCACTGGTGTTCATGCCGTTCGCGAGTTTCGGCAAAACACAGCAATCCGGCGCCGGCCTGACTTTGTTGAACTATCACGAGCATCATCGACGCATCACGCATGCCCTGATGCACGGCGACGACGATAAAAATCGGATCGAATCGATCAAGGCGCGCTCCGCCGAAGAACAACTCGCCGAGCAGGTGCGATTGCTGTACGTCGGCCTGACACGGGCTCAATATTATTGCTGGGTCTGTTGCGGGTCGGTCTATCAGGCTGACAAAAGCGGCTTTTCGTCGCTATTGTTCAGGAACGAGAAAGACGAAATAAAGCTGCCGTCGCATGCGCAATTCCTGTCGCGACTGGAAGCGATCCATCGACAAAACGGACATATCCATGTGGACCTATTGTCCTGGCAAAAACAATCGTTGCCGCGTTATCAGGGCGAGCAAACCGCGCAATCACTTTCATTCGCTAAGCCCGCAAACCATATGCAACTGGATTGGCGAATCCTGAGCTTTTCGCAACTTACCCACGGCAGCAGCCACCAAAGCCCGGTGGTCACGGCAGCCGCTGACGAAATGGAATCGGAAAATGCGCGCTTATCGGCGGAAGAAGAAATCTTCGACCGGCGTTTTTCCGGTATTGCGTTCGGCAATGCGCTGCATCACGCGCTTGAAAATACCAAGGTGAGTGCGTGGACGGATCACGATAACGCCGGCTACGCGCCCGAATCGGAATTGCCCTTGCTGCATCAGGCCTTGTTGCGACAGGGGTATCTGCAAGAGGAGCTTGATGCCGGCGTCGAACAATTGGCGCCTCTGGTTTTCAACACCTTGCGTACTCCGCTGCCGGAAGGTCTGCGTTTATGCGATCTGCCCGAACACCAGCGCCTGAATGAAATGGAGTTCCATTTTTCGTTGCGCGAATGCGATAGCCAGGCATTGCTTGCCTTGCTGAAAAAACACGGCATCCTGCAGCAGCGGGAAGACTTTCCTTTCCTTCGACGCATGAATGGCCTGATGACCGGCAAGATCGATTTGATCTATCGGCATGACGGCCGCTTTTACGTTTGCGACTATAAATCCAACCGCTTGCCTGCCTATGATGCCGCGCAATGCCTGCAAGCCATGCGCGACAGCGAATACGATTTCCAGGCCCTGATCTATACGCTCGCCTTGCATCGCTGGTGCAAGTTCCGCCTGCGGTCGAATTACGATTACGAAAAACAAATGGGTGGCGTGCGCTACCTGTTCTGCCGCGGTTTGAATGCAGGGAGCAACAATGGCGAAGGCATCGTGGCCTTGCGTTTTGAACGCAGCTTGATCGAACAACTGGAAACGCTGTTGCATCCGGTGCAGGAGCAGGCAGCATGAGTTTGCAGCTTTTATTTTCACTGTTGAAGACGCAGCATATTCGCGATGTCGATCATGCGCTGGCGATGAGTTTGCGACGACTGGCGCCGGAAACTTCCGAACTGGTTTGCGTTGCCGTTGCGCTGGCGTCGAAAGCCCACAGTCTCGGCCATAGCTGCTTGCCGATAGACCAGTTCGATGTGTTGTTGGGCGAAGCCAGTACCAATCCATCGCCGCGCCTGCCCGATGCAGGGGAATTTCTGGCGGCATTGAAAGCCTCCGACTGGGTGGGCGATGGCCAGGCGGAAAACTGCATGCTGGTGATGGATGAAAATACCGTCGCGTTGAAACGCTATTGGGTTTACGAAGAGCGACTGGCGCTTGCCTTGCGCCGGCGGCTGGAGAATGCCGCCCAGCCCATTTCCGAAAACGCGGAAAAATTCCGGGCCGCATTGTTTCCGGACGACATCGGCAGCGCGCAGGCGATCGCGGCGAAGCGTGCCTGCGAAGCCAGGTTCTTTCTTCTCACCGGCGGCCCGGGCACCGGAAAAACGTCGACGATCAGCCGCTTGCTGCAATTGCTGCAATATCAGGCGAGTGAAAATGCAATATCGCTTCGCATTGGCCTGGCCGCACCGACCGGAAAAGCGGCGACCCGCTTAAGTGAATCGCTGCGGGTTGCTTACGGGCAAACCGAATCGCCTTGCCCGATCAGCACCGAACAGTCGGAAGCCAAAACCCTGCATCGCCTGTTGGGCAGCAAACCGAACTCCATGCAATTCCGGCATGACGCCCGACATCCGTTACCGCTGGATGTGCTGATCGTCGATGAAGCTTCCATGATCGATTTGCCGCTGATGTGCAAATTGTTGGAAGCATTGCCGCCGGAGGCGCGCTTGATTCTGGTCGGCGATCCTGACCAGTTGCCGTCGGTGGAAACCGGCAATGTTTTGCGCGCCTGCTGCGATGCCATTGCGATGCGTGCGGATAGTTCGCAGCACCGCGTGCATCTGGATCGCGTTTATCGACAGGACTCCGATTCCGATATCGGGCTTGCCGCGAAAACCGTGTTGTCGGGCGACAGCGGGCAATTCATCCGGAACTTGCAGCAAGGCGCGTATCGCGGCCTGGGTTGGCAGGCAGTCGATAACCAGGCGCTGGAAAAAATTATCCGCGACAAGGCCTTGTTGCACTACCGGAAAATCCAGCAGGCAGCCTCGCTTGAACAAGCGATCGGCCTGACCCGGGAATTTCGCGTGCTTTGCGCCGCACGCGAGTCCGGCGCCGGCAGCATCGCCATCAATCGCTATATCGGCGATCGCCTGAAGAAAAAATCCGAGACCGGGTTTTATCCGGGCCGACTTTGCCTGGTGACCGAAAACACCGCGCGCGAGCAATTGTTCAACGGCGACATTGGACTTTGTTGGCCCGATGCTGAGGGCATCATGCGGATATGGGTGGAAACGGCTGCCGGATTGAAAGCCTGGCATCCCGCCAATTTTCCGGCGCACGAAGATGCTTACGCCATCACCGTGCACAAGGCGCAAGGCTCGGAATTCGAGCGAGTCTTGCTGGTATTGCCGGACGCCAGCCACCGGGTGCTTTCGCGCGAACTACTCTATACCGGGATCACCCGGGCAAGGCGGCAGATTGAAATTTGTGCCAGCCAGTCCAGCCTGATCGCTGCCATATCAAGACAAAACCGGCGCTGGAGCCGCTTGGCGCAACGTCTCGAATCCGCCGCCCCTAGCCATTCGGGTTGAGTGTGCCTACCATTCGCCTATGAAAGATCTCCGCAACCTTTTGATTGACTGCCGCATCGAGCTACGAAAGTACATTAAGGATTTTCATAAAACCGAAATGTGCGACAAACTCGACGCCGCCATTGCCGATGCGGGCAAACCGCAAAAAACGGAAAGCGTCCATGAGCCGATCATCAAGGACAACAAGACGCTGACCACCAACCAGGTGGGCCTGGCTTGGCAACGAGCGGCGCGTGACTTGAAGTTCTCGCATCCTGACTTGTTCGAAAAACTGGGCCAGGACGTGATGCGCCTGCTCGATGCAAAAACCCTGGTGGATCCCGGCACCGAGCTCGAGCAGCTGGGTGTCGAAGTCGAGAAGATGAAATCCGCGCAGGAAAAACTGAAAAAAGAACAGGACGCCGTTTCCGCCGAACGCGATGCCTTGCTCGGAGCGTTGGCAACCGCCGTGCCGGAACTCGATGATTCTGGCGATCGCTTCGCCACGGCATTGGCGCGCATCGAATGGATGCAAACGGCGATCGCCAGCAAGCAGGTGAAATCCGGCAAGGGATCCGGCAATGAGCCGCCAGCCGAAGGCCCGGTGCCAAGCGATGAAGCGCTGGTGGCGATCATCGCCGGCAGCCGCAATTTCAGCAAGGACCAGCTGGACTGGGCGTTGGGCGAAGCGATGGTGTTATGCGGATTCCAATTCACGCCGCACGAACTGATCCAGCAGGGCCATCCGCATATCGCGCAGATCATCCAGGATGCGCGCAGCAAATAAGGAAGCGTCATGAGCAGGTTTCGAATATTGGCAGCGGCGCTTCTTATGTCGTGCATGGCCGGCTGCGGTTTTTTCCGGCCGGGTGAAACCGACATGCGAACCGCCATCGGCGATTACGTATTGCAGGAAGAAGACTACCCGCGCCAATTCATCGTGGCCGAAAATTTCGTATTCACCAATCTGGTGAAAGTGGTGGACAGCGATCCGGCGCAATACCAGGTGCAGGCCGAATTTGATTTCACCTACAACGCCGACGGCGACGTGATCGTTGCCGCGCTTGACGAAAAGCGCAAACAGGAACGCGAAAAGGAAAAACGCCGGACCAATAATCCGCTGGAAGAATTGAAAGGCGCGGTCAGCGGGGCATTCGAGAACCTGCGTTACGAAAACCGATTCAGGAATGTCCGCACCGGCGACCAGGACCATTTCAGCGGCAGCTTCACGCTGACCCGCAACGCCGACAACAGCTGGCGGGTAAGCGAGGCCTCCTACCAGTAGGAGCTCGCTTGCGGCCGAGCTGCATATTGGGCTGTGCTCGCCATGCTGCCGCAAAAGCGATCACGGTTCTGTGCGAAAATAAAAACCACACAACGAAACGAAAAACGCCATGGCCGGATCCAGCTTGCTCGCATTAATCGACGACATCACCACCTTG
>CAZPCE010000062.1:0-11853 GCA_964584915.1 uncultured Arenimonas sp.
TATTTCGCCAGTTTTCAGGAAGCGGCCGGCATGGATTCGGAAACGATGGAAAAGCCGGCTTCATTAACAGCCTTGTACGAAAATTTGAAGAAGAAATATCAGTTTAAATTCCAGCTTGCGCATATCCGAGTGGCTGTCGATGGCGTGTTTGTCGCTTGGCAACATGAAGTCAACGACGGCAGCGAAGTCGCGTTCATTCCGCCGGTGTCGGGCGGATGAAAAAATTCCGGATATCCGGTCAGGCGATTGATGGCGATTCGCTGAAAGCCGGCATGCAACACGATCAGGCGGGTGCCTTCATCTGTTTCGAAGGCTGGGTGCGCAATCATCATGAAGGCCGCAGGGTGAACGCGCTCGGATATCAGGCCTATTCTGCACTGGCAGAAACAGAGGGCGAGAAAATACTTGCCGAAGCACGCGAACAGTTCAAGATTCTGGATGCCGTTTGCGTGCATCGAACTGGCGAGCTGGCTATCGGCGATTGCGCGGTCTGGGTTGGCGTGACGGCGGCGCATCGTGATGCGGCTTTCGCTGCCTGCCGCTTCGTGATCGACGAAGTCAAACTACGGGTGCCGATCTGGAAAAAAGAACGTTACGAAGACGGTAGCTCGGATTGGCTACATCCCACTGCGTAGGATCGTGTTGGACCGACGGAAGTCGGGACATTGGACGTTTATTTTTAAGGTGGCGGCCCCGCCAACTTGCCTCGGCGCACGAATCAGTCAATACCGTTGCTGCCTTCCGGCCCTGGCGGAGTTTTCAACCTATCGTCGCGAGGGGCCAACGGGGCCACCATAGAAACAGACCATCACGTAACAAAAAGCCATCAATGTCGCAGATGGCTTTTGAAAAATGGCGGAGAAAGAGGGATTCGAACCCTCGGTACGGGTTTAAACCGTACACACACTTTCCAGGCGTGCTCCTTAAACCACTCGGACATCTCTCCGCAGAACTTACTGACTTTCGGGGCTGACCCGTACTAGAGCAGGGCCGGAATTGTACCTTTTCAGGCCAGCCCGGACAAGCAAATCAAAGCCCGATCAACGCAGATAGCGCCCTGAATTGGCTCATATCGTTCATTTAAATCCCGTTTGGATTGTATTTGCGAGTTTTCCTTGGCTCAAACGCCCGCGCTTGGCACAATGGCGCACAAGAAGGAAACGCGAATGTCATATCTGGTGTTGGCCCGCAAATGGCGGCCGAAAAAATTTACCGAACTGGTGGGCCAGGAACACGTCGTCAAAGCCCTGACGAACGCGCTGGATACCGGTCGCGTGCATCATGCTTTCCTGTTCACCGGCACCCGGGGCGTCGGCAAAACCACGATTGCGCGGATTTTCGCGAAAAGTTTGAACTGTGAAAAAGGCGAAAGCTCCGATCGCTGCGGTGTTTGCAATGCCTGTCTCGATATCGATGCCGGTCGTTTCGTCGATCTGCTTGAAATCGATGCCGCCAGCAATACCGGCGTCGACGATGTCCGCGATTTGATCGATAACGCGCAATACATGCCGGCGCGTGGTCGTACGAAAGTCTATCTGATCGACGAAGTCCACATGCTGTCGAAAAATGCCTTCAATGCCTTGTTGAAGACACTGGAAGAACCGCCGGGCCATGTAAAGTTTTTGCTGGCGACGACCGATCCGCAAAAACTGCCGGTTACGGTTTTGTCGCGCTGCCTTCAATTCAATTTGCGGCGACTGGATGAAAACCAGATCGGCGGACAAATCAGCAAGATACTTGCGGCTGAAAATATCGACGTCGAAGCCGCTGCCGTCAAATTATTGGCGCGCAGTGCCGATGGCAGTTTGCGCGACGGCTTGTCGCTGCTCGATCAGGCGATTGCCTATACCGGTGGGAAACTGACGGCTGATAGCGTCAACGCGATGCTGGGCACAGTGGATACAGCCCAGGTCGGCGGCTTGCTCGATGCCTTGTCGCTGGGCGATGCCGCTGCATTGATGGCGAAAGTGGATGAGATGTCGGTGTATTCGCCGGATTTCGCCCATGTACTCGACGATCTGGCGATTGCCTTGCATCAGCTGCAATGCACGCAATTGGTGCCGGGCTTCGAAGTTGAATCTTCCTCCGTCGATTTTGCGACGCTCGCTTCGCGATTGAGTGCCGAACAAGTGCAGCTTTGGTACCAGATGGCGACCAATGGCCGCCGCGATCTGGCCTATGCGCCAAGCCCGCGTGCCGGATTTGAAATGACCTTGCTGCGGATGCTGGCGTTTCGACCGATGACGGAAGGCGAGAACGTTTCAACTCCCGCTGTGACGAAGCCGGTAGCGAAACCGGTTCCCGCAGCAACACAGACCGCACCGGTTATCGCCGCACCCAAACCAGTGATGGCGCCAGTCGAAATGCAAGCTGCTCATGCGCCTATTGCCCATACTCCAGCAGTACCAACGTCACCAGTGGCGATTCCTCAACATACAAAGCGCGAATTAAAAGATCACGAACAATGGCTGGATGTGATCGAAGCGACAGAGCTGAAAGGCCCTGCACGCGAACTGGCGGCGCATTCCATTTTTGTCGCGTTCGATAACGGCATTCTGAAACTCGCCTTGCCGGATGGTTTTTTGCATTTGCGAAGCGACGCCGTCGTGGCTGGCCTGGCGCAGAAATTGTCGCCCGCATTGGGTGAAGTGGCGAAAATCATTTTTGAAAAAGTGGATACGCAATCCGAAACATTGCATGACCGCACCGCAAGATTCCGCAGTGAAAAACAAACCGATGCCCAGAGCGCCTTCATGGCGGATCCCGTGGTGTCGCAATTACTTCAACAGGGCGCGCAAATCGTGCCCGATTCCATCCGACCTTTAGATTAGAGAGAGACTTTTATGCGTGGCAATATCGCTCAAATGATGCAACAGGCCCAGCGTATGCAGGAAAACATGAAGCGTGCCCAGGAAGAACTGGCTGCACTCGAAGTGACCGGTTCCAGCGGCGGCGGCATGGTCAGCGTTACCCTGACCGGCAAAATGGAAACCCGCAAGGTTCGCATCGATCCTTCGCTGCTTGCCGATGCTGAAATGCTGGAAGACCTGATAGCCGTGGCATTCAACGACGCCGTCGGCAAGGCCAATGCGGAAACCGAAAGCCGCATGTCGGCGGCCACCGCAGGCATGCCGATTCCCAAAGGCATGAAAATTCCGGGCTTGTTTTGAATAAGCCGTCCTTATGAGCACAACGCCTTTGCTCGAACAATTGATCGAAGCGTTGCGCTGTTTGCCGGGCGTCGGGCAAAAATCCGCCCAGCGCATGGCCTATCAATTGCTTGAACGCAATCGCGACGCTGCCGTGCGTCTGTCGAAAACATTGGCGGAAGCCGCTGAAAAAATCGGACATTGCGAACAATGCCGCGATTTTTCCGAAACGCCGGTTTGCCAGATTTGCATGAGCGCATCGCGCGATAAACATTTGTTGTGCGTCGTGGAAACGCCGGCCGATAGATTGGTCATCGAACAAGCCACCGGCTTTCGCGGTTTCTATTTTATCCTGCAGGGCAGGTTGTCGCCGCTGGATGGTTTGGGCCCGAAAGAATTGGGTCTGGACAAACTGGCAACACGGATGGCGCATGGCGAAATCAAGGAATTGATTATCGCGACCAACCCGACCGTGGAAGGCGAAGCGACGTCGCATTATCTCGCGCAACTCGCGCGGCAGTTCGATGTGCACCCAAGCCGGCTTGCACATGGCGTGCCGTTGGGTGGCGAGCTGGAATACGTGGATCGCGGCACCTTGGCGCATGCGTTTGGCTCAAGGCTTGAAATGCTCGAATGATGTTTGACCGGGAACACAGCTATGACCGATACCATTTTCAATAAAATCATCCGCCGCGAAATTCCGGCCGAGATCGTTTACGAAGACGATCACGTACTGGCATTCCGCGACATCAACCCGCAGGCACCGGTGCACGTGCTGTTTATACCGAAACTGGCGAAAGCGACCTTGAATGATTTAAGTCAGGACGATGCCGAGTATGTCGGCCGCTTGATGGTCGCGGCGGCTTCCTATGCGAAACAGGAAGGCTTTGCCGAGAAGGGGTATCGCACGGTGATCAATTGCAACCACGATGGCGGTCAAACCGTTTTCCACATCCATCTGCATTTATTGGCGGGGCGTTCGCTGCACTGGCCGCCGGGGTGATCTAGGTCGGGCCACGGCCCGACAGAAAGATCATCGCAATTTGTACAAAGCGTCGGGCCAGGGCCCGACCTACGATTGTCGTATTACCAGATAAAGAAAGGCCGTTCGACGATAACATCGACATCGCGTCGTTCCGGCCACAGGTAAACCACGTCGGCGCTGAGGATCGGGTAGCGATAATCGTAATCGCCAATCTTGCCATTTTCAAATTTGTCGATCGCGCCGGTAATGGTGATTTCACGGCCGGCTTTGAAAACGTCGGGGTCGTAGAAGCCGTTGCGACAGGCAATAAAGCGGCCCTGGCTTTTATCCAGTTTTTGCGGTCTGGCGCCGCCGCTCAGATATAAGCCGACAATCTCGAAACAGGTACGGTCTGTTTTATTGTTCACGGCAACGATGCGCCCGCCCCAGCGGACTTTCGCGTTCACGGTATTTTCTTTTGAAGCCTGCGCCGGCGACAGATTGGAAAATTCGCCGCGAAGCGGTTTGGGTCCTGTCACGCAGGCACTCAGTAAGCAGGCGGATATGACGAGGGCTGCAGTTCGCATAGGTAGTTCCCGGTGTTCTAGAGGGGTTTAAATTGCCTTAAATCCGTGACAAGTTGTTTAATTTCACCTGAATCGAATTCTTTGTTTTCGTAGCGCCATTGAGTGTAGCGTGCACACAGCGCTTTGATCCGTTCCGCCGATTCGGGCGTTTTGCTTTGGTAAAGCTCGGCAATCCGTTTGGCGAATTCGCTTGCTGGCTCATGGTCAAGTTTGCCTTGCCGTTTTTTGCGCATTTGCTTTATGAACGCGCGCCACGCCCGTTCAACTTCGTGCAAATCTTCCCGGCGTTGCCGCAGCAGAAGCATCAAGGTGATTGCCAGGGCAATGCCGGCGCCGATCATGAAAATCAAAGTGAGTTGTTTGGCGTCTTCGGTATCGAACCCGAGAGGACGAAGCAGGTTTTTTTGACGGGCAGAGTCGTAACCCAGCACCAGTTCGTTCCAGCTTCGTCGCAACCAGTCACTGGTTTTGAAGGTGGAACTGAATATGGATTCTGTAAATGTTTCCGAACCGGCTGCATCCTCGAGTGTGTCGAGAATGTTTTCAGGCGCAACCGCTGCTGTCGGGTCTACACGCAGCCAGCCGCGTCCATCCACCCATATCTCGTTCCATGCATGGGCATCCTTGCCGTACAGCATCCAGTAATCGCCGAATTGGTTGTAGCGCCCGCCGACGAATCCGGTAACGACGCGAGTAGGGATTCCCGCCGAACGCATGAACACGGCAAAAGATGAACTGAAGTGTTGGCAAAAACCCAGTCTGGTGTTGAACAGGAAATCATCCGCGCTATCGCGCCCGAGTAACGGTGCTTCCAGCGTGTATTTGAAATCCTTCTGGATCCAGATCTGAAAGCGGTTTGCCAAAGCGATTGGATCGGGGGTCTCGCGGTGCCATTGTTCGGCCAGCGCTCGGGTACGCGGATTCAATCCCTGAGGCAGACGCAATGCCAATTCACGCGATAAATCATCCAGCGGTTCGACAAATCTCGGCTGCAAAGACGATAGGGCCTGGTAGCGTTGAATCGAGTTGATCGGTTCACGCACAAGTGCGGTGAACTCATAAGTGAGCCGGGAATTTTCCGGTGCCACGGTGGGCAAGTCGAGCACCAGCAAGTCATTGGTTGCGGTGGGCTCGAGCATTACCTCGTAACGGATGCTGTTCGGGTCTTTCAGCAATTCGGGCCGCTGGCGTACTTTCGCACCTTGATCGCGAATCCAGGCGCTGCCGTCGAAATGAACGAGGACAGGCCCGCGCCAATACATCTGGTCGCGGCGTGGCGTTTTTCCGAAAAATTTCGCGCGGATTACTATTCGATCATCGGACAATCTATCCAGCCATTCGCTCGGTTCCATGCGGTCACCCAGACCGCCGCCACTGAGTGCATTTTGCGGCAAGCCCCAAAGTGGACTGGATAGTCGTGGAAAAAGCCAAAAGCCGACCAACGCGAGTGGGAGTGCGATCAATGCAGAGCCGGCAGCTGCTTTAAACGAGATTCGCCATGACGCATTCACCGTTTGCGTCAGTGCGGCAAAGCCCATCAGGCACAGCACGAACGCGGCCATGCTCAACCCGAGAGTGAGCGGTCCCTGATCCTGCAAGAATGCCGCGAATGGCGCGAACAACGAGAAACCCAGCAGGCTTTTCGCGTCTCGCTGGGTGTGGGTTTCAAAAGGTTTGAGCGCGAGCATTGCCAACAGGCCGGCACTGGCGGCATCGCGACCGATGCCGAAGTTGTAGCTGGTCATGACGGTGGCGCCAAGGAACATCACCAGCAGGAAACGCAGGAATCCCGGCAATTGCTTTGGATAAAAAAACGCAAGCGCCAGAACCAGCATGAAGACGGCCATCAGCGAACCCGGCAGTTGCAATAACATGGGTGCGCAGCAGGCAATACTCGCCAACAGGCAGATTTTTCTTTGCGACGGGCTGATCGACTTAGACATGCGGCATCAGGGCCAATGCACGCAGACAGGCGTGGCGTTGTTCCAGGCCACTACCGCTGGCAATGAATTCCTGCGGCAGACGAAGCGAATAGCGACAGTTGCTGTTTTCCGCCGTGACTATCCAGCGTGCAAGTCTGGAGATGCGTGCTTCGTAAGGCAATTCGTTGAGTGAAAACCAGTCGAGCTGGATTTCCTTTGCGGTCTGGGTTTCGTATTCGCGCACGAGCAAATGTTCCCCGCGGGCGGAGGCTTTCCAGGCGATTTGTTTTTTGGCATCGCCATGGCGATATTCACGCAGTTGATGCAAATGTTCGCCTTGTGCGTGCATGCGCGACTGGCTGCCTTCGCCCTGCGCCTCGGGCAGTGCCGGAGCCTGCGCTTCGAGTGCCGGATAGACCAGCAAGTGCGTGTCCGGCCGTATCCAGCTCCACGCGCGCGCGAGTCCGAGCGGACGTATTGTGCTGATACGCATTCTGCCGGTTTGCATCCAGCCGCGCCGTATAGTGCTGATGGACAGGCTTATCTCGATTTGTTCGCGCGCCAGCAAATCGAATTTTTCTTCGGAATCTCCGCAAACCAATTCCAGGCCCTGCCTGTCGCGCGCGCCTCTGGCTTCGAACCGCATCCTTAATTGCATGTTTTGCCCGGCGTGGACGGGTTCGGCATGCAAAGTATTTATGCATAAGCCCGATAGCAATAAATGCGCGTGTACCAAGCTATTGTGGGCGGCTGCGGCAATGATGAACGCAAGAAAGATGGCTGGATTGTTATTGTAGTTGAGTGCGCCCAGCAGGAGCGCTGTGATGACTCCGGCCAGGAACAAACCGAAGCTGGTGGGTAATACGTAGATGCGACCACGATTCAGGAAAATAGGCAGGGGTTCGGGTTTTTTCGGTCGAATAAAAGCCCAGCGGGCGGCACGGTCGCCAAAGCGCTCAACGACATCGCGTGATTTCACTTCGGGCATCAATCCACGGCCACAGCAGTCAAAATACTTTGACAAAGGGCTTCACGGGAATCGGCTTCCGCTTCCGGTACCAGACGATGAGCGGCGACGGCGATAAACAGGGTTTGTACATCAGTCGGCAATGCGTGTTGGCGGCCTTCAAGCAATGCGTAGGCTTTCGCGCCGTGCAATAGCGAAAGCCCTGCGCGCGGCGACAAGCCAACGCGAATACCTTTGTGGCGTCGGCTTTCTGCCATCAAGGCTTGCACATAATTGATCAGGGCGGGGCTTGCATGCACTTGCGTCACGGCATGCTGCAACGAAAGCAATTGTGCCTGCGACAATTTCGGCGAAAGTTGTGCGATCAGGTGGCGACGATCGTCGCCGGACAGCATTTCGCGCTCCGCATTCGTATCAGGATAGCCCAGTTTCAGGCGCAGCAGAAATCGATCGAGCTGGGAGTCCGGCAATGCAAAAGTGCCTGCCAAATCTACCGGGTTCTGGGTAGCGATCACAAAAAAAGGTTGCGGCAATTTGTGCGTGTGGCCATCGATGCTGACTTGCTGTTCGGCCATTGCTTCCAGCAGCGCGCTTTGTGTGCGCGGCGGGGCACGATTGATTTCATCGGCCAATAATAATTGCGTGAACACGGGCCCCGGATGGAAACGAAATTCGTGCGTCGCCTGTTCGAAAATCGACACGCCCAAGATATCCGAAGGGAGCAAGTCGGCGGTGAACTGGCTTCGCTGGAAGTTCAGCCCCAGTGTCGCCGCCATCGTGCGCGCCAGGGTGGTTTTTCCCAGGCCGGGCAAGTCTTCGATCAACAAATGTCCGCCTGCGAGCAGGCAAGTCATCGCGAGACTGACCTCATGGCTTTTGCCGAGCACCATGCTGTTGATCTGCGCTTTTGCATCAAGCAAAGCCTGGTGATGCAAGTCGGTTAGGATAGGCGTGCTGGCGTTGGCGGACATGGCGGGGGTTCCATTTGACGATATCGGATCAATATTCACAGAATGCTGACACAAATGCGAGCGCATGGCGTGTGAAATTTCTCGCACTTTGGTCGCTGATGCTGCTGTTGAAATTATGGCTGGCCTGGAAGCTGCAGTTATTCGGTGATGAGGCTTTCTACGCCTGGGAATCGTCGAAGCCCGCGTGGGCCTATTCCGATTTGCCCGGCATGACAGCCTGGCTGATTCGGTTGGGAATGCAAGTTGGCGGTTACCATGCTTTCGCCATTCGCCTTCCATTTCTATTGATCGGCGCCTTGATTCCTTTGTTCATTATTCGGATTGCAAGACACTTTTCCAATGAAACGCAGGCTTGGCAGGCCGGAGTATTGGCATGTTGCCTGCCACTGTTATTGCCGACGGGTTTGATGGCGCTGCCCGAAGCACCTCTCTGCCTTGCGGCGTTGCTGTGTTTGGATGCCGCATTGCGTTTGCCGGAAAAATGCCGATGGCAAGATTGCGTGCAGCTTGCGCTGGGATTGGCCATCGGTGCAACTTCCCATTACCGCTTCATCATTATTTTGCCGGCAGGCATTTTCGGTTTTATCCTGGCCGGAGGATGGCGGCATTATCGCGATCCGAAACTTCTGTTCGCGCTAGTGATTGGCGCCAGCGCATGGCTACCTTTGCTTTTGTACAACGAGCAACACGATTTCGCCGGGTGGCAATTCCAGTTTCACGATCGCAACCCTTGGCAGTTTTCAGGCCGCGGCATACAGCACCTTCCAATCCAGGCAATTGTCGCTACGCCAATATTGTATGCGGCAATGATATGGTGCCTCTGGCGATCTTTTGTAGCCTGGCAACGTGGCAACAAGACCATGGGGATGATTGCCGGCGCTGCTGCGCTACCGTTGCTTTTGTTTGCCGGTCTGGCTTTTTTCGTCGATCAGGTCCGGACCAGCTTTCATTGGCCTTTGCAGGCGTATTTTCCCCTGATCGCCGCATTACCTTTTGTCCTGTCGGAAAAGTTTCCACAGGCGTCCGAAAGAATAATAGGCTGGATTTCCATTGCCGGGCTCGCGGGCGTGGCTATCGCTTTTTCATATTTCCTGATGGCGGCGGTGCCTAACATGGCCGGAGCTTTCGCAGGAAAAAAAACGTATCCGGATAATTTTCTGGGCTGGAATGAAATTTCGGATGCGACCAAGCCGTTGCTCGGGAAGGATGAAGTGTTGGTCGCCGATAATTTTATGCTCGCGGCGCAACTGCGGTTTTCCTTTGCGGGGCAAAGAGAAGTGTATGTTCTCGATCATCCACTGAACGTGAAACACGGTAGGGCGCGCCAGCTAAAAGATTGGCAGGTGGATTACGAGGCACTGCAGACCTTGAAGCGCGACACGCCGGTGCTTGTCGTGATCGAAGAAACCAACACCAAGGAGTGGCTGCGCGACCAGTGGCGCGAGAAGTTGTGTGCGCAATTCAATTCTTTGAAGTTTGAAAAACTGGTTTTCGGGCCAGGCAAAGGCAAAAGTTTTTCGATATTCCGTGCACGGCTCGGCGCCGATTCCGGCAAGTCTTGCGATACGCGAATCAATTTCGGGCAATTTAAAGCAGGCTGATTCCCGCCTGACGCAGTGCCTTGCTCAAACTGATCAAGGGCAGGCCGATCAGGCCTGTCGGGTCGTTGGACTGAATCTTGTCGAACAGGCTGATTCCGAGGCCTTCCGCCTTGAAGCTGCCGGCGCAATCGTAAGGCTGTTCCTTGTGCAGATAGCGTTCAATCTCGATGGCATCGAGTCGGCGAAAGTGGACGTCGGTTATATCGGTGTTGGCGATTATTTTGTGTGGCTCCATGCGTAAAACGCAGAACGAGCTATAAAAGCGCATGGTTTTGCCGCTGGCGGCACTGAGCTGGTCGGCCGCGCGTTCGAAGTTTTCCGGTTTGCCGATTGCCTGACCATTCAGTTCGGCAACCTGGTCGGCGCCGATCACCCAGGCATTCGGAAAGTTCTTCGCCACCGCGCGAGCCTTTGCCTCGGCCAGACGTTGAGCCAAATGGTGGGGGTTTTCGTTTGGTAACGGCGTTTCATCTACATCGGGCCTTGCAGTCTGGAAAGGCAGGCCAAGGCGTAGCAGCAGTTCGCGGCGGTAGCGGGAAGTGGAAGCCAGGACCAAGTTCATTCTTCGCTCCTTCTCAGGCTGGCCAACCTGTCGCCGGTGGTGGTCACGACCGTGGCCTGGTTCGCGTTCCGCCGCCTGTTCCGTACTTGCGGTTGCCTGTACCAGATCAGCGCCGGCATTTTCCAGAGCCTCCAATTGCTGGGCTATTCGGTCCCGCGAGCGGGCCAAAGCGGTGCAGGCATCGTCAATTTCCTGCTGGCTGGCGGTATCACTATGTTGTTGAATCCAAAGGCGATGTTGAAGCAAATCGCGTTTTACGGCCTTGATTTTCTCGGAGCTGTCCAGCGCCGCACTGGCGATGGCGCCGATATCGGAAGGAACCCGACCGACAACGGCTTGCATCGCCTGCATGCGCTTTTGGCTGAGATTCAACAGCCGTTCCATGTCATCGGCCAGATCCAGAAGGCGGAAAAGCCCGTCACTGCGGCGTTTTGCCTTTCCGCGCCGCTGCCATAAAACGAGCGATACGACGACAATAAGACCAAGTAAAATCAAAGGTATCAGCACGGGGATGTTCCTGTCAGCCAGCCCGCAGTCTGCATTAGCCTCCGAATCTCTGCAAATCCCTGTCGCCAAAGGGTATTTTTATTTGACAGCCAGTGGCCTGACTCACTACAATTGCCCTCTTATGTCCGCGACTTTGCCCTCAGTGCTAGATGCTTGGCGCATGGTTGCGACCGGGCGGCGTTTTGAAGGATTGCTTCCTTTGGTCGGTTTTAAACGACTTGGTAGCAGCCTGATCGACGCCGAAGGCGATTGTCATTATGTCGTCGAATTTGGGCGTGACGATCTGGGTCAGCGTTATGTTGATCTGCATCTTCAAGCGCAATTACCCCTGCTTTGCCAACGGACGCTGGAGCGTTTCTTCCATCCAGTCGACATCCGGCAACGCCTGGGGCTGATCCGCGATGAAGCCGAAGAAGCTGCCTTGCTGCCCGATGTCGAAGCAGTGCTGGTTGACGATAACGGCAGCTTGCATCCTGCGGATTTGATCGAAGACGAATTGATTCTTGCTTTGCCGGTAGTACCGATTAACCCAGATTCCGAAGCTATAGAAGCCGAATGGCCGGCCGATATGGTGGAGATCGAAGAAGAAACCCCTAATCCTTTCGCCGCACTATCTGCGTTGA
>CAZPCE010000063.1:0-11790 GCA_964584915.1 uncultured Arenimonas sp.
CTTCCGGTTGCACCGCGATTGCCTATGAAACCGTCACCGACCGCAAAGGTGGCCTCCCATTGCTCGCGCCGATGTCGGAAGTGGCCGGGCGCATGTCGATTCAAGCCGGTGCGCATGCATTGGAAAAAGCACAGGGCGGTTCCGGTGTATTGCTCGGCGGCGTTCCTGGCGTAAAGCCGGCCGAAGTGTTGGTGATCGGCGGCGGCGTTGTGGGTATCAATGCCGCCCGCATGGCGATGGGCTTGAATGCACACGTCACGATTCTGGATCGCTCGCTGGATCGATTGAAGTATCTCGACGAAGTTTACGGCGATCGTCTCACCACGATTTATTCGACGCACGACGCGATCGAAGAACGCTTGCCCGATACCGATCTGGTGATCGGCGCCGTGTTGATTCCAGGCGCAGCGGCTCCGAAGCTCGTTTCACGCGCACAGCTTTCATTGATGCGTCCAGGCTCGGTATTGGTCGACGTGGCCATCGACCAAGGCGGTTGCTTCGAAACCAGCAAAGCCACCACGCATCAAAATCCGACTTATGAAGTCGACGGCATCATTCATTACTGCGTGGCGAATATGCCAGGCGGCGTTGCCCGTACTTCAACGTTCGCTTTGACGAATGCGACCTTGCCGTTTGCCGTTCAACTGGCAAACAAAGGAGTGAAGGCGATGCTCGACGACGAACATTTGTTGAATGGTCTGAATATCCATGCCGGCAAAGTGACTTATGAAGCCGTTGCGCATGATCTTGGCTATACCTATGTTTCAGCGCGGGATGCGTTGAACCAATAACTCATGGTGAAAAAATGAACGCGCTGGCTAAAGATAATCCGCACACTGCCACGCTTCCGCATTTTGTCGGAGGCCATCGCGTTCAAGGCCAGAGCAATCGCTTCAGCGATGTGTTCAATCCAGCCACCGGCGCGGTACTCGCAAAAGTACCGCTTGCCAACCGTGATGAAGTTCGTCACGCCGTTGATGTTGCCCAGCAAGCCTTCAAAACCTGGTCTGAAGTCACGCCACTTAATCGCGCCCGCGTGCTTTTCAAATTCAAGGAATTGGTCGAAGCCAATCTCGAGACACTCGCGCATGCCATCACCCGCGAGCACGGCAAAGTATTGAGTGATGCGATGGGTGAAATCACCCGCGGCATGGAGATCGTCGAGTTCGCCTGCGGCATTCCGCACCTTCTGAAAGGCGAGCATTCGATGAATGTCGGCACCGGTGTCGATTCCTGGAGCGAATACGCGCCGCTAGGCGTTGTTGCCGGCATCACACCATTCAATTTCCCGTGCATGGTACCGATGTGGATGTTCCCTATCGCTATTGCCTGCGGGAACACTTTTATTCTCAAACCCTCCGAACGCGATCCCTCGCCTGCAATGTTGATTGCAGAATGGCTGCATCAGGCCGGGCTGCCTGATGGCGTATTCAATGTCGTGCATGGCGACAAGGAATCGGTCGATGCCATTCTTGATGAACCCCGCATTCAAGCGGTGAGTTTTGTCGGCTCAACCCCAATCGCCGAATATATTTATTCGCGCGGCTGCAGCAACGGCAAACGTGTACAAGCCCTTGGCGGCGCGAAAAATCATTTGGTCGTAATGCCCGATGCCGATATCGATGGTGTCGGCAATGCCTTGCTCGGTGCAGGATATGGCTCGGCTGGCGAGCGCTGCATGGCGATCTCGGTTGCCGTGTGCGTTGGTGATAAAACCGCAGACCAATTGATCGAAAATCTTGCACCTAAAGTCGCCGCCTTGCGCATCGGCCCGGGTGAAACCGGCAATCCCGACATGGGACCCTTGGTCACTTGCGCACATCGCGACAAGGTCAAAGCCTATGTTGATGGCGGTGTTGCCGATGGCGCCAAACTCGTCGTTGATGGCCGCAATCTGAAAGTAAGCGGGAATGAGGACGGATTCTTCCTCGGTGGCTGCCTGTTCGATCACGTCAAACCCGGAATGAAAATTTACGATGAGGAAATTTTCGGTCCGGTTCTTTGCGTCGTTCGCGCCAAGACTTTCGAAGAAGCCTGCGATTTGATCAACAATCACGAATACGGCAACGGCACGGCGATATTCACCCGCGACGGTGAAGCCGCCCGTGAATTCGCCCATCGTATTCAGGTGGGTATGGTCGGCATCAACGTGCCTATTCCGGTGCCGATGTCCTTCCATAGCTTCGGTGGCTGGAAGCGTTCCCTTTTCGGTCCTTTGCATATGCACGGTACCGATGGCGTCCGTTTTTATACCCGCCTGAAAACAATCACCGCTCGCTGGCCGCGCGGAGGAAACGGTGCGGAATTCGTGATGCCGACGATGAAATAATTTTGCTTTACCGGTGAACCTCGTCCCGGCCACCGCATCAAGAATGATGCGGAGAAATGACGATTGGACTGCTTCGTGAGGGCCCACTATGTCAAACAACGGGAAATCTGCCGCAACACCATCGACTACCGATCTCGCATTTACGCGTGAATCACCTTATGGCACCAAAGCCGAACCCACTTATTCCGGCGCATTGAGTTTTTTGCGTCGCCGCTACACGAAAAATCTGGAGGGCGTTGATGTCGCCGTGATCGGCGTTCCTTTCGATCTGGCGACCACCAATCGTCCTGGAGCCCGTCTAGGGCCACGAGCGATCCGTGCGGCATCGACAGGACTGGCCTGGGCACCGCCTTATGCATGGACGTTCGATCCTTTCGAAAATCTCAACGTGGTTGATTGGGGCGATATTTTTTTCGATCAAGGCGAGCCGCATAAAATTCCCGATGTGCTCACGAAAGCCTACAAGGAATTTGTCGACAAGAATGTCACTACACTGACGCTGGGCGGCGATCATTTCGTCTCCTACCCGATTCTGAAAGCTCTGCATGCCAAGCATGGTCCGATTTCACTCATTCACTTCGATGCGCACAGCGATACTTGGGCTGATGCCGATGGCAGGATCGATCACGGCACCATGTTTTACCACGCGGCGAAGGAAGGCATCGTCGAAGTAAATAGCTCCATTCAAATCGGCATGCGCACTTTCAACGCCGACACCCATGGCTACCAAGTTCTTGATGCCCGCTGGCTGCATAAACATGGTGTAGATGCCTGCATTCAGGCCATCATCGAACGGGTTGGCAAGACAAAATGCTATGTCAGTTTCGATATTGATTTTCTTGATCCAAGTTACGCCCCCGGAACCGGCACGCCGGTGGTGGGAGGTTTCAGCACGCACACCGGCTTGCAATTGATACGCGGTCTGGCAGGTCTGGATATCGTCGGCATGGATGTCGTGGAAGTAGCGCCACCATTCGATGTCAGTGATATTACTGCGCTTGCCGGGGCCAGCATCGCACAGGAAATGCTGTGCGCGTTCGCAAGCAAAGTGATCTAGCAGCTTGAAAACGGAAATTTAGCCTACAGCTAGTCTGTTCACCAACCCATTGGATTCATAGCCCATGAAACTCTACTACTCGCCAGGCGCATGTTCGCTGGCTACACATATCGTGCTGGAAGAAATCGGCAAACCATACGATGTTTCCAAAGTCGATCTCCGCGCCAAGACCACGCAAGAAGGCGAAGACTTCACGAATATCAATCCCTATGGCTATGTGCCATCAATCAAACTGGATAATGGCGTTGTCCTTAATGAAGGCGTCGCGATTCTGCAATATCTGGCTGACCATTCGCCGGATTCGAATCTGGTCCCCGCGAATGGCAGTTTCGAACGCTACAAACTGCAATCGATGCTGACGTTCATCAACTCGGAGTTGCACAAAACGATTGGCAGCCTGTTCAATCCGACGCTGACCGATGAAGCAAAACAAGCCGTCATCGGCCGCATTGAAGCTCGTTTGAATACCTTCAGCGAACAACTGGGCGACGACAAGTTTGCCGTGAACAACCAATACAGCGTCGCCGATGCTTATTTGTTCACCGTCACCGGCTGGCTGAAAATTTTCAAGCTTGATATCAATCAATGGCCCAAATTGGCAGCGCATGCAGCGATGATGGCCGGGCGCCCTGCAGTTCAAGCAGCATTGAAAGCGGAAGGTTTGATTTAAAAATGTGATACATAGGAGCGCCTTCAGGCGCGACAGACCTCGCCAGATCTGTCGCGCCTGAAGGCGCTCCTACGATCCTGAAAATTCAAACTTTCAGTTTATCTTCGAAATAATGTTCGAGCTTTTCCACTTTCGGCATTGAAACAAACTGGATATAGGACTGGCCGGGATTCAACTCGGCATAGTTGTGGTGGTAGTTTTCCGCCACGAAAAACACATCGAGTGGCTCTATCGTCGTGGCGATCGCCGATGCAAATACTTTGGCCTGCGTCAATTGTTCGATATAGCGAACAGCGACATCCTTCTGCTTCTGGTCAATCGGAAAAATCGCCGAACGGTATTGCGTACCGACATCATTACCCTGGCGATTCAATTGCGTGGCATCGTGTGCCACCGCAAAGAAAACCTGCAGCAATTGCCCGTAGGATATTTCATCGGGTCGATAGGTGATTCGAATGACTTCGGCATGGCCGGTGGTACCGCTGCAGACGGCTTTGTAGTTGGCTGTATCGTTCTGGCCACCGGCATAGCCCGGCTGCACCGATTGCACGCCCTTCAGGCGACGGAACACCGCTTCGGTACACCAGAAGCAGCCTCCGGCCAACACGGCTTCGCCGCGGTCTTCATCGGCAGGGACATCGATATCGGGTTGTGGTACCTGATCCGGTTTTACCGCCAAACCAAGACCGGGCAGATCGCAGACAGTATTCATCTTGTTCTCCATGGTGATGCCCCATTAGAGGCAATCACTGATGAATTGGGTGCGAATTTTCCGATTACAAGAAAGAAAGATCTTTTTCGGAACAGTAGGCGGCGACATCGTCGGAGTAAATCGTGTCTTGCCAATCGCCCATCATGGCCGCGTAAAGCAGCTTTTCGAATTCCGGGCGGAAGCGCTGGATCACGGAATCCGGATCCGGCAATAGTTTTGCGTCAGAGATCAGGCCGAAATACACCTTGTTGTTGTAACTCATGATCGAAATGCCGATACCGATTGAACCCGTCTGCGGGACCCAGAACATTTGCTCCTTGATTTGGCTGCCGGCCAGATACAAAGGCAATGGCGGGCCCGGAACGTTGGTCGCAACAGCCGATGCTTTGCGACTGAACAATTCGAGTGCGGTACGTTGAACACCTACCGGTGCCAGGCCCATTGCCGCCAGCAAACCGAATGACACGATCGCTTGCCGCGATGATTTCAGTTGCCGCATGTTTTCCGCGACATGCTCGAGACGACGCACGGGATTTTCTTCACCGACCGGCAATTCCAGAAACACCAGGCCGAAGTGGTTGCCAAGCTTCTTGGCATGCTCGAGCGGTCGCAAATTGACCGGTACGGTCGCACGCAGGGTTATTCCATCGACGCTTTCGCCGCGCTCGATCATGTAGGAACGCAAAGCTCCTGCGGCGGACGCCATCAGGACGTCATTTACCGTGCAATCGTAGGCACGCCCGATCGCTTTCACTTCATCGAGATCCAGCGGTTCGGCCCAGGCAACTCGCTTGCTGACTCCCAGACGCCCGCGCAGCACCGTCGGCGGATCATCCGGAAGACTCAGTGCGACAGCGAGTTCACGGGCGATTTCGCTGCCTTCCTTCGCAATGACACCGGCCAGGGAAGGATCACGATACAAATCGAGCCCTTTCTCCCACATGTTCGCGCCCATCTTCATTGCACGATCAACGGTACCGATGCGTTTCTTGACGTTTTCGCCATCGCTTTTGAGCCAAGCCTTGTCGAGATCGCTGCCCTTCTTCGCTTCGCGGGTGGTGTCGGTCAGCGACAACAGCACCTGCACCAGCGCGATGCCGTCGGCATAGCAATGGTGGATGCGGGAAATCAAGGCCGAACCGCCGTCGTATTTCTCGACCAGGTGGAATTGCCATAAAGGCTTGGTTTGATCCAGAGGCGTCGAAGCCAGGTGACTGGTCAAGCGCTCGAGTTCTTTTTTTCCGCCCTTGCCGGGCAAGCCGGTAAGACGAACATGCCAATCAAGATCGAAATCTTCGTCGGTTTCCCACCATGCACCGGCGGGTGTATCGACGGCTTTCTGGCGAAAACGCGGATAGGCCAGAAAACGCTGTTTGATGACTTTCTTGAATTTTTCAATCGGCAGCGGCGTATCGAACATCATCACGCCGGTAATCATCATGAGGTTCGTGGGGCGTTCCATCCGCAACCAGGCAGTGTCGACTCGCGACATCACTTCGCGACGTGGTTTGGCTTGCTCTTGCTCACTCATGGAACTTCCCCTGCGCTGTTGTTGCCATGTTGCAGGGCGAAAAGGAATTGGTCAACGGCTAGATGCCCGCATGCCAGTGATAGCCGTGGTGGTCTTCCCAATAGCCGCCCTTTCCTTTGCCGATGTCGTCGAGCGACTCCACCAATTCCAGCCCGAGGATGTACTTCGCCATCTTGTAGCCCAGTTTGCGTTCGAGCCTGACCCGAATCGGGGCACCGTGCGCAACATCAAGAATCTTGTCGTTCATGTCATAAGCCAGAATGCTTTGAGGGTGGTGCGCCTCGTGCAGATAAATACTTTCGTAATAACGTTCATCGTTGTTTTCGTAACTGTCGGCACAATGGAATACCACGTATTTCGCGTTCGCTTTTGGCTTGGCCTGATCCAGCAAGGCGCCCATCGGAGCGCCTTTCCATTTGCCGATGCAACTCCAGCCTTCGACACAATCGTGCCGGGTAATTTGGGTGCGCGACGGCAAGGCACGTAATTGCTCCAGCGACAGGGCCAATGGATTTTCCACCAAGCCATAAACCCTGAGACGGTAATCGGCAAAATTATTGTTCAGCAATGCCAGATATTCGGGCGTCTTTGGATTGACCGAACCGTTGGCCTTGAAATAAGGCGACAAGTCGGCCTCGGTAAACTCTTGCGCCAATGCGGTTTCAGGCGTGAGCGCATGAAAGGTTTTATCGGTCAATTTGTCGCTGCTGGCGAGCACTTGCTTGAAGGTTTCATTGCCATTCAAGCGGTCACAACCAGCCAGCAAGGCAACACCGCCGACGGCCAGTGCCTGTCCCAGAAAACGGCGTCGTTCATTGCTGGACATTGGTTTTCTCCTCAATCGGCTTTTCGTTCGAAATGGCAGGTTCGTGAATCCGGAAGCGTCCGGTAATCATCGAACGAACTTGATTGATCGGGCCGCTGACCAGGACCATGAACAGATGAATCGCGATAAAGGCCACCATCAGTCCGGCAAAAATAAAATGCAAGGTTCGCGCCGATTGGCGCCCCCCTACCAGATCAATCAACCAGCCCAATACGCTGCCCATGTGGGGCGACATGCATAAGCCCATCAATACCAAACCGGGCAGGAAAACATAGATAACCGACACATAGGCCAGCTTTTGAAGAATATTGTAGCGGGCTGCAGCTTCGCCTTCCGGATGCTTGAAGCGCATATGGTCCCAAATTGACTTGAATATGCCTCGCCAGTCCGTGCTTGTCGGCTGCAAATCGCGGGAATAATGTTTTGATCGCCAGGCCCATAGAAAAAACAGCAGGCCGTTGATCACGAATACCCAGGCAAAAAAGAAATGCCATAAACGTGCATCCGCCAAATTCCGTTCGCCGGGAATCGTGCTCCAGCCAGGAAAGCCGACTGCAATCGGTTTGCCCATTGCATCATTCGAAACGCCCAGCACACCCGTTGTTATGTATTCCTTGGCGCCGATTTGTACGTAACCGACCAAATCCTTGTGCGCACCGTATTTCGCTCTCAGGGCAAAAGCAGGCGTTTCGAATGTCGATATCTGGCCCCAATACAGTTTTGGATGCGCGTTGAAGATATTCAGCCCGCTTCCAAGCAGGATGAAAAAGCAGATAACGTTCAACCAATGTGCTAACCGCACTGGCAGGCGATGTTTATAGGTATCTCGTTCGTTTGCTTGCATCTCGTCCCCTTTAACCCGACACATTTCAGCCTACGCCGGATTCGCCGGCCTGTTAAGCATTTTTGCTCGCGAGCAATGCCGCCAAGGCATCCTCCCGGCTGGCTTTCAGATCTATGAGGGGGCGACTAGGGTAAAGAGGTGCAAACTTTTTTGATAATTCTGCATGTTCCCAGGGTGCGAACACGGCAGGTGCAGGCAATCGGGCCAATTCAGGTATCCAGCGACGGATATAGTTGCCCTGGCTGTCGAACTTTTCGGCTTGCGTGACCGGGTTGAATATCCGGAAATACGGCGCGGCATCGGCTCCGGTCCCTGCCGTCCACTGCCAGCCTTGGGTGTTATTGGCCAGATTGGCGTCCAGCAAGGTATCCCAAAACCACTGGGCGCCTTCCAGCCAGTGGTAGCGCAGATTCTTGCAAAGAAAGCTTGCGACAATCATCCGTACCCGGTTATGCATCCAACCGGTTGCCCAAAGCTCGCGCATGCCGGCATCTATAATCGGCACCCCGGTTTTGCCCTGTTGCCAGGCAGCCAGCAATTGCGGATTCGGTTTGGCCCATTTGAAGTTGTCGAACTTGGCCACCAGATTCTGGTTGCTGGTGTGCGGGTAATGAAACAGCAAATGATGCGAAAACTCCCGCCAACCCAATTCGCTGATGAAATGCGTGACATCGACTTCGGCTTTTGCCGGCCAAGGATGATTGCGAATGGCCTTCAGGATCTGCCTCGGCGATATCTCGCCGAAATGCAGATGCGGCGACAATTTCGATGAGCCGATGCGGTCCGGAAAATTGCGCTGCTCTTTGTAGCCGATCGCTGCGCCATCGATGAAGGCTTCCAACAAGTCTTGAGCGCCCGCTTCACCGGGTTGCCAGAACTCCCAGAAACTCTTGTCCCACTCGATGGCAGGCAATAATTTCAGTGATGCGATTCCGTCGGATTTTATTTTATCCGGCACCCTATGGAGCTGGTCCGGCGCGGAAGTTGGTTGCACCTTGTCAATATTTTGAACCGCATTTTTCCAGAACGGAGTGAATACACGGTAAGGGTCGCCGGACAATGTTTTTATGGTCCATGGTTCGACCAACAAAGCCCCATTGCAGCTCTCTGCGTGAATGCCGCGCTGCTTCAAACTTTCCTTGACTTTTATGTCGCGTGCAATGCTGGCAGGCTCGTAAAGACGATTCCAGAATACGGCTTCCGATTTTGTTTCGTCGATCAGTTTTTCGAGCTGCTCCAGCGATGCACCGCTGCGAATAATCAGTCGTCCGCCCTTATTTTCAATCGATTTCTGCAGCGACTGCAATGAATAATGCAGCCACGCCTGGCTTGCAGCTCCCGGTTGCCAGGGCTTTTCTTCTTCTGGAGCGTGGATATAAACCAGAATCGGCGCAAAGCCCGCGTTCAATGCCGATTGCAATGCCGTGTTGTCGGTCAATCGTAAATCGCGACGCAACCATACCAGTGCATTTGCCATATTCGATGGTTCCCGTTCCTATGCCGATTTTACGTAGGGCCGAACGGCGGAGAATCCGCCATCCACCGAAATAATCTGGCCATTGATCCATGTTGCCTGATCCGATATCAAAAAGGCAGCGAGATTGGCGGCGTCGCTGGCCTGTCCGTAACGCCCCAGCGGGTACTGAGCCGCGATTTGTTTGGCCGCCGCTTCGTTGCTCACCATTCGCTCGGTGGCGGGTGTTTGCATCAGGCCAGGGGCAATGGCGTTCACCCGCAAACCGATATTCGAGAAATCAGCGGCGAGGGATCTTACCAACGCCTCGATTCCGCCTTTCGCTATTGCAATGGCGGCATGATTGCCGACTCCGGAAGCCGCCGCTACCGATGAAAACAATATCAGCGAACCGGCCTGCTTGTTCTTTTGCAAGGCGCTTGCATAGGCTTTACCAATGAAAAATGCCGTGTCGAGATTGGCCGACAGGCAAGCGCGATATTGTGCCTCGCTGGTGCGGGCAATAGGCGCTATCAAGATCGCGCCGGCGCAATTGACGACAGCGTCAGGCAGGGCTTCAAAAAATTCTGCCGCTTTAGAGACGGCCAATTCGGCTCCGTTTTCGGTAGAAACATCGGCATCAATAATTATTTCATCAGGATTTGCCGATACTTTTTCCCAATTGCGGCTTGCCAACGCAAGCTTCCAGCCTTGCGAACGCAGGTTTTCCGCCAATGCGGCAGCAACGCCACCGGATGCTCCGGTAATCAAACAGGTTTTCATGTCAGGGCCTTGGGTTTTGAATATTTCAGTCGCAAGCGGTCAGCTTGCGTGCTTATTTCCGATCGTTTCACGGCATCAATCCGTGCCAGGTTTTTCCACTGCAAGGCAGTCCGCGGATGCCTTGCGAATTTGTCCTCGTAACGACTCAGAAAATCCCAGTACAAAGTCGTGAACGGACACGCATCATGGCCAACCGCTTGTTCGGGCTTGTAACGGCAGGCATTACAGTAATTGGACATTCGCTTGATATACGCACCGCTTGCTACATAGGGCTTGGAGGTCATCTTGCCATTGTCCGCGTATTGGCTCATGCCGAGTACATTGGGCAGTTCGACCCACTCCACCGCATCCACGTACACCGCCAGATACCATTCGTGAATTCTTTTAGGTTCAACGCCAAGCAATTGTGCGAATAGGCCTGTCACCATCAAGCGGTGTATGTGATGGGCATAACCGAACTCGAGCGTCTGACCGATGGCTTGCCGCAAACAGGCCATATCGGTATCGCCAGTCCAGTAAAAATCCGGCAAATCGCCATGGGCATCGAGTGCATTGTCCTCAAGAAATGCCGGCATTCTCAGCCAGTACATGCCGCGGACGAATTCCCGCCAACCGATGATTTGGCGAATAAACCCTTCCACCGCCGCCAGCGGTGCCTTGCCGCTTTCATAAGCTGCAGCGACTGCTGCGACCGCTTCACGTGGCGACAATAATTTCAGGTTAAGCGCAGCGGAAATGCGCGAATGATAGAGATAAGGTTCATCCATCCACATCGCATCCTGATACTGGCCAAATAGTGGCAGGCGATGTTCGATGAAGTCATCCAGTGCAGCTTTTGCTTGATCAGGTGTTAGCGGCCAATCAAATGCATGAAGCTTGCCCGGATGTCCGGAGAAAGTCTTTTCAACCAGTTCAATGACGGCCAACGTTGTTTTATCTTTTTCGAACGTGATCGGCTTTGGAAGAAAGCCCGGGCCGCGCTTGTCGAACACACCCCTGTTGTCGTGATCGAAATTCCATTTACCGCCGGTCGGCTGATCGCCTTCCATCAAGACGTTTTCACGTTTCCTGATCCAGCGATAGAAAAACTCCATTCGATATTCTTTTCTGCCCTTCGCCCATTCGGCAAAATCATGCTCGTCGCAATAAAAATGCCGGTCGGGTCGTTCAACCCAAAGTACGCCGACTTTTTTGCAGACTTCGGGCAAAGATTGGGCCAGTCGCCATTCACCCGGCTTTACCGCAATCACTTTTTCCGGATTCAATTTGACCAGATCTTCGACAAGGGCAGCCTCGAGCGAAGACTGCGTGTTTTCGTTTAGCTCACGATAAAAAACCGTAAAAGCTTTGGCTCTCAATTCGTTGCGGAAATGACGCATTGCTGCAAGGAATATAGCGATGCGAGGTTTGCTTGACCAGACATGGCTTGCTTCGGCCGATGCTTCACACATCCAGACGGCATCCTGTTCGGTATCGAAATCGTCAAACACCAAGGATTCGCGATCAAGCTGATCGCCTAACACGATAATGAGATGTCTGAGTTTCTGCGCCTGCATGCGCGCAGCTTAGTGAAACCGATGTGTAG
>CAZPCE010000064.1:0-11785 GCA_964584915.1 uncultured Arenimonas sp.
GTGTAGGTGTAGGTGTAGGTGTAGGTGTAGGTGTAGGTGTAGGTGTAGGTGTAGGAATCTGTGTTGCTGTTGGTGTCGATTTAATCGTCGGCGTAGTAATCGGTTTCGGTTTCGGATTTGAACTCGTGATCGGCAACGACCGGTTATATGTTTGAGTAATGGCCGCATCTCTGGTAACGACAAGTCCGGCACTGCCGTTATAGTTTTGCATGCCGGTCCTCGCGGTGGCTGCAGCTTTTACCGGCGCTAGCGTGTCACCCCATCCGCCAATGATTGCGGTGTTTTCGCTCCACTTGAGAGCCTCTGCTTCGTCACGCCCCAAAAGCCTCGCAGCGACGTAACCCACGAGGCGCCCACCGGTTGCAAACGCGCCACTATTGACAACATTGTCCGTATTTTCCTGATACTGATGATAAGCGACCCGTAGTTGATAATCTTCCTGGGCAGCCCGCACAGGGTAGTATTCGGCGTCGATCCGGTCCCGACATTTGAAATCGTCTGGCCGGCTGTGCCCACATTCATCAAAGCGCGTCTGGTATTCATCCATGCGGCGAAAATATTCCTTGCTGAACTCGCTCTCCGACTGGAAGCATTTGGGATCGAAGGCGGCTTTTTCCAGATTGTTTTTACCAACCCCCTTTCTGTTCATGCATTCGTCCCAGCGTTCTTGCACAGGGGCGTTAATGTCTTTCAGTATCTGTCCGTCCTGAAGCGACTTGTTGTAAGCCTTGTTGATATCGTCGGCGGCACTCCAGCGATTTTCCGTGTCGCGGTAGGTATAACCGTAGGGTCCGAAAAGACGCTCCATTTCCGGCCCCAGAAGAACAACGCCGGCATCGTTCGTAAATTTGTGGATATTGTCCATCAGCTTTGCTGCCGCGGGACTCCTGGGGTCAATCGATCTTGCCTGCGCATTCAAGCTGCTTGCCATGTGGATGCCGTACAAGGAAATCTTCAGTACCGCGGCTTTTTCGTCGGGAAGGAATAGACCGTACTCTCTGCCCCGTGACCAAATTTCCGTATCGTCGTCGCGGCGATGACCGGACGATTCGTAATATCTTTCATCGCCATAAACATGACCATATCTGGCGGCTTTATACCGGGCAGAATAGCTCTTACTTGCCATGTCTCTCGCGCTCTGATCAACAAGTTCCTTTTCGTCATTTTTGAAAAGACCGCCGTAAATGCCTGCCTTCCATACTTCCCTGGGACTGGGAGCCAAGTCGTTGATCTTGATCAGGCCGCGTGTGATCGAAGATCCGCGATATTCCTTGTCACCTTCACGAACCGATTTTTGCGCTTTTTCTTTCGCTTTTTCCCATGCCATGGAAAACCGGTAAGCGTAGGGCATGTCCAGGTAGGGCTTGGGTTTCTCGGCGACTGGCGGAGGTGCGCCCGCGCCTGCATTCACCAACGCCATGCGTCGTTGCATCAAAAGTCCGAGCTGCATGTTGACGTAAGCAGCTTCGGGTCCGAGCAGGACAGGCGTTTGTTGCAGCATCATGATTTCATAATCGATAGCGGCCAGGTCGCCCGCGCTGCCATTGGAAGGCTGCCGATAAATGACTTTTCGGTTGATTGCCGGGGAAGAATTTTCTGACTGCACCACATGCGCCAGTTCATGCGCGAGCAGATGCTTGCCGCTTTCTGATTCCGGTTGGTATTGCCCCTGGCCGAAAACGATATCGCTGCCAAGCGTGTACGCTTTTGCATCAATGGCTCGTGCGGATTCATGTGCAACAGGGTTGTCGTGAATCTTGACGTTGCCTAGATCATGACCAAGGCGCGGCTCGAAAAAATCGCGGGTTCCGTCCTCCAGCGAAACCCCGCCCGAGCCTGTCGCATTTTGTACGTGTGACGGGCCTTGGACAGGCGAGCGATTGCCCGAAGCCAGCGGCTTTCTTTGAATGCGATCTTTTTTCGCTGCTTCGCCATTATCGAATTTTCGATGCGATGTGCCTGCGGAATTGCCTTTGTCGTCGACGGGGTTGGAATCGCCCGTCGACATCACTTTTTCGGCAATATGGTCGGCATCGATTTCGGCAGTGTCGCCGGGGTTGGAAATTGCAGGTCTGTCGGATTTGGCCTGGCATGCGGGACACGCGCCGCCGCAGGCGCATGATGCTTTGCGAAAAATGGCGCTCGAAGCCTGTGACGATTTAACTGGTGCCTTGTGACGGTTATCAGGCCTGGCGGTCCCGTTGTCGTGCTGGTGTATTTTCGATGTGCTTTTCATTGCTTATGACCCCGGCAATAACGATCACGATATGTCCAAGTCGGCTGCTTGGCTGGTGCATGACGATTTTTCTGGATTCAAATCGCTGCCTGGAAATTCAAGCATGTAAAATTTCGAGAGTGCTGCTGCCGAAAGAAAATCCAGACAGGTTTTTCACGATAATATTTTCTTTCACTTCTTCGGAAACCAATATCACGGCAGAAAACGGCATCCTGATTATCCCAGGCAGTTGTTGGCGGTTTTTCAGAAATAAGGTGGTGGCATCCATGATGCCGGCGAAATTGCCTGCCTGTACCAAATTCCGGTTCCACCAGTCTTGCCAATCGGTGATTTCCAGTGCTTCAGACGGCATCTTGTCCGCAATGCGGAACCGTGATTTCCCATATTCGATCGAGTCGCTCAATTCACGGCAATGGATGATGTGGAAGAAGTGGTAGCCGGCAATATTACCGGTCTCGGAATCATGGATATGGAAGGGGTAGGATCGGCAGCCCACGCAATCGAATTTTTCCGCAATGTCCCGGAACTCGTCGCTGACCAGCAAGCCTTTGCCGGGGCTTAGTCCGGCGCAAGACATCAGATCGGTAAACCTGGCGCCGGGCTGCTTTCTGCCCTTGAAAACCGGATCCCGATCCGGGTGTCGCACGTAGGTGACGACATCATCGCAGGCTTCTTCGCTGCCAATGATTTCCGCAAAACGTACTTGCGGAATCATTCCCGCGATGTTTGCGTCGGTGGATACTGAAAGTTCGAAATACTTCATGTCGGTCCATTACTTGAATAGGTTGTCGATTTTGAAACCGGGCGTGTTCATGGAGGCAATGATCTTATCTTTTATCTCTTTGACAAGCGTACCCACTTCTTGCGCAGCAGTCTTGTTGTCTAATCCGGTCGGGTATTTGGCATCGATGGCGTCAAGCCGTTTCTTGATCTCGAGACTATAGTTGGGATGGCTGGCGTGCGAACCGAACGGGCTCTCCTGCAAGGTCTGCTTGACGGTTCCGGAGGCATCGGTCATTTCAACCGTGCCGCCTTCGAGTATACGGCCGTCTGTTTTAATTTCTTTCGTGTAGGTGAGGCTTCCCACTTCCTTGTCGGCAATCTTGAAGCTGCTGACGCCGCCGCCCTTGCTGACGACGTCGGCTTCGCCCAGGACGCTTCCGTTCATGGTGATCTTTGCCTTTTTTCCGTCCTGGATGAACTCGATAATGATGTTTTCGGTGCGGAATTTACTTGAGAATTGCGAAAGGTTGATTCCGTTTACGGCACCGTTGAAATCAAACCCGCCCTCGATGGCTTTTCGCAATACGGCGCTCTCTTCGATCATCTCGACCGGCAGAATATGGTGGGCGTTGTAGTAAATCGCGTTGTCGCCAAACAATTCGGATGTCCGCAATATTTTTCTTAGGTTGGATCGCAGGTTGAAAGCATCCTGCACCTTGATGTTGTATTTCAAAAGCTGGGCTTCTTCGCGCAAGGCGGTAATACGCTGCAACATCTTGCGTTTTTGTTCCGCATCGGTAATCAGCAAGGCTTCTTTTTCCAAGTCATCGGCTTTCGCCGCCAGTTGCGAGCCCGTTCCCGACAATTTCTTCTGGCTTTCGGCAAGCATGGCTTCGAGCCTGCTGATGTCCGTCGCGTTTCCGCTCTGGGCACGGAGCCTGGAAATGTCGGCGCTGAGCTGTCTGGCGCTGCGCCGGTATTCGGTTACCGGTTCCAGTATTTTTTCGACATCGGTGAGAATTGCATTGATGTTGGGAAGATCGGATAGCAGTTTTACCGGCGCTCCTACGGAACGAACTTTGGAGAAGTCCTTGATTTTTTCGGCTTCTTTTGCGCCAAGTTGCAAATCTTTTCCGCCGGCTTTCATGTCGCCGATGATTTCCTGGGCTTGCGACGTCATGCCTTCCATTTCGAGAAACTCGAATGAACCGTCCGGTTTCTTCAATGCTTTGAGGTGCGCTCCGGTACCGGTCACTTTATTGCGTACGAAAACGTCTTTCACCTCGTAGCCGAAGTCCTTGTACATTTCGACAATGAAGTCCTGATAGTCACTGTTTGACAATGACGTTTTGCCCTGGAATTTGGCGAGTGCCTTGGTGAATACACTTTCCAGCAGTTGTCTTTCAACCGAAGCAATCTTTGACTCAAGCAGGAACTGGTCGAATTTATTGATGCCGCGGCGAATCGCCCAGTACATCATTTCCAATACGGCATCCACCTTGTGTGGCGGTATCGGCAACAAAACCATGTTGAGCTGGACGACATTCGGGTTCGGCACCTCTTTCTTGTTGAACTTTTCAAGGGCCTCGTCGAATTTTCCTTTCAGGGCTTTTGCTTCTTCGACCTTGTCTTCGACTTTCTGCAGCAATTTATCCAGTTTGGCCTGTGAAATGTCAGGTGCTTCTTTTCGCAGCACCTGTTCGACTTCGTTTACGAACTCTTCTTCCGGCAATCCGTATTTGAGATAACGCGATTTGGAAAGCGTCGCAAAAGTCTTGACAAGTATGATGCCTTCCAGCGCCGTTCCCGCCAGCCCTATTACCAGCCAGACGAGGCTTGGATCGTCGTTGCTGATCGCATCGGCGGAACTGAATGAAGTGCCTGCCGCGGCTTTTTTGAGCTTATATTCCTTGTATTCCTCGACGCTGGTGTAAACGCCCAGAGCGAAACCCGGTATGGCGGCGATTGCTGCGGCAGTGCCCGAAAGGGGTAGTGTCACGAGGGCAAGACCGATCGAAAGTGCAATCAGCGCCGTTCTTTCCAGTGCAGCATCCATCTGTACCTTGTTTATTCTGCCTTCAATGACCAGGCTTTCAAAACTGCTCGGGTCCAGTCCGATCTCTTCTTTTGCCAGTTGCAGATATTTACCGTTAGCAATCTGGGTAACGAATTTTTCCGGTTTCGACGCAAGATTTCCCCGGGTGGTTTTGATGTAGCCCAGCCTTGTTTCCGTGATTGAAAGCAGGCGTTTTTGCAGAGCGGTCGAGTCGAGCTGGGTCAGGTTCCGGTTGGTAAGATCCTTGTCTTCAAGTATGGGAAAACCTGCCTTGTTGTCCTCACGCACCTTGTTTACGCGCTGGTCGATGCCGGCTTCCCTCGCCTTGAGTTCTTCGACTTTCTCGTTGTACTTGAGGGTGCCATCACCAAGATTGGAAAACCTGCTTCGGTTTTCAGCGCTTTCTTTGTCGATCTGGTCGTATTCGGCCTTGAAGGAACCGAACGCCGCGGCAAAAGGCGCAGTGCCCTGTTCCGTGTAGTATTTTTTCTCTTTGTTCACAATCTCTTCGTTGACGTCGAGCTGTTGCGAGATTTTATAAGCAACCACGCCGTAAAAGGAGCCAACGAAAATCTTCAGGAATTCTTCGTACTCGTCCGCGGTTTTGAATCCGGCGAGTTCAAGTTCTCTGTTGATCAGACCTTCCCCGTCCGCGCGCGAAGGATAGAGTCTGTAATCTTCCTGCAGTTGTGCCTCGACGTCTTTCAGCCACGGGTACTGGGCATACACTTCAGCCATGTTGCTCTTGTAATAGAACACCATCGGGTCCGACTGTATGGCTAATGCTTGCCGGGTGTAGATAAGATGGAAAACCCGTTCGGTCTTCAGAAAATCGGTCGTGACGGTTCTGTAATATTCGACGGCAGACAATTTTTTCTTGAGGAAGGAATACCAACCGAGAGATTTTTTGTACTGTTCGATGTTTTTCGTCATCTTCCGGTAGGTCTCAAGCGCCTCGTCGACGTTGCCGGTTCTCCATTTCAGCTTTTCTTTCAGGAATTCGATTTCCAGCGGTGTCAGCTGGGTTTTGATGTCCTCGAGCAGAATCAGCTTGGTGCTTTGCTTCATGTCCTCGACGCTGGCGGTACTGGTGCTGCTGCCGAAGTTGGTTTGAACGAGCGTCTCTATCCTCGGGTCCGCTGCGCCGTATTTGTGTTGCAGGACTTCGCGATAAAAATCCTTGAAGACTATGATCGGCACCTTGGTTCCGCTCGCGCGACTCGCGCCATCGTTGAATTTTGAAAAATCATAATGGTACTTCGTCACTTCACCCACGCTAGTCATGTAGTCAAAGCCGAAGACTTGCGAAAGCAAAAGCTGCATGACGAACGTACGGAAATCCGCCGCAGACATGGAAGTGCAGTCCTTGTCCAGAATGACGTTGACCGTGATGCTGGGTGATTGCTGTTGAGGCGTCTGTGGCGTTTCCGGAGCCGGCTTCACTTCCGGCTGGTTGTTTGGTGGCGCCCGGTGGATTTTCGTTGGTCCGGCGGCATTGCGTGAGCTGTGGTTTCCGACAACGTGCGCCAGTTCATGAGCCAAAAGCCATTTTCCACTCTCGTCTGCCGGGCGATATTCGCCATTGCCGAACACGATATTGTGTCCGAGCGTATAAGCGCGCGCTTTTATTCTGCCTGCAGATTGCCGGGCTTTGGAATCGGTATGGATTCGGACATGGCTCAGACTGGTTCCAAAGCGTTTCTCGAAGAAGCTTCGAATCCCGGGTTCAAGAGGGCGGCCACCGGTATTGATCGCGTTTTTAATCGTTGGCAGTTCACCTTCCGGTGGTGGGTCGGGTGGTGCTGCGTAAACCTTTGCTTCTTTCTGCAGGCCTGCCTTTTCTTCCTGCTCTTCAGGCTGCTCGTCAAACGGTGCCTCTGGCGATTCCGATTTCTGCGCGGGCCGGGCGATGGCCAATGCAGGTTTTTCGGCTGACATCTGCATGATGCTGTCGGCTATGGCATCGGCTTCGATTTCCGCGGCATCGCCGGGTTGTGAAACTTCCAGACGCTCCGTTTTTATTGGGTTCGGTTTCTTTTCGCAGGAAGGACAGCCGCCGCCACAGGCACAACTGGAATCACGTTCGGGCAAGGAACTTTTTCGGGCATTGTCCGGAGCAACAATATCCTGCCTGATATCCGGCTTGGCACTGGAAACCGGTGTTTTCGCAATCACGGCAAATTCGCTCATGGCAATTCGCCGTTTGTTGCAGGGAAAATGGAATCATCGAGCCTGTTCATTTTTTCTTCTTGTTCTTTTTGCCTTTCCCGCCGCTTTTCTTTTTTGTTTTTTTGGCAGGGCAGGGGTAAGCCTTTGTCTTTGCCTTGCCTTGTATCGTCACCTTGGTTTTTCCATAAGTGACACCGCTATTGATCATCTCGGCCACGCCGCCGTCCTGTTTGGCGTTGCCCGTGCGAACGCAACCGTGGGAGCGGGGCGTGCCTGGAACCGGTTGGCTATTGTGAATGCCGATGCCGCTGCGTCCCGGAACCTTGAGGCCGACAAACCAGGCCATCGCATCGCCATGGGAGTTTTTGGTTTTCGCCGCGCCTTGTCCAACAATGGTGAATGTACCGTTTGGCGTGCAGTTATGGCTGTTCTGGCTTTTACATGGATCGTCTTTCGTGCCGCATTTTCCACGGCCGGTAGAAATGCTGTGGGTTTTTACCTTGCCGTCGGTAAAAGTAATTGTCATTAGCTGGGTGGGTTGGTCGACCAGAATTTTTTTTATTTTCTTGTTCTTGCTGCCGCCCTTCATCTCTTCGGCACCTGAATCCCGACTGTCGATACCTTGTTGCAGAACCGATTCATTGTCGCCGGGATTTACCGGCAGAGGCTCGGGTTCGTCTTCCTCGGGCAGATCGGGTTGTTCGGGATATTCGGTAACATCGGAAACATCGTTGTCGCCATCTTCCGCCGTGTCCTCGTCTTCTTCGTTCTCGCTTTCATTGCCCTCGCCTTCATCGCCCTCATCGCCTTCCTCGCCCTCCTCATCTTCATCGTTCAATGCAATGGGTTCATCCATTGCGTCGCGCTGCAAAATATCTCTGCTGGCCACGCCACTTTGCTGCACGACGTGGGTCAGCTCGTGCGCTAACAGACGATCCCCTTCTTTTGTTCCGGGTGAGTACTGGTTAGCATTGAATACGATGTCGTTTCCGACGGTATAGGCTTTTGCATTGACATCGGAGGAAGACCGGGCCGCATTGCTGCCGGTGTGAACACGCACCCTGCCGAAATCCTTTCCGAAATGCGATTCCATATTGGAGCGGGTGTCACGATCCAGCGCATGACCTGGATGGTGCAGGGTATTCGACACGCTGGCCGGAATACGCCTGGTTTCTGTATTCGAGGCTGCTTTTCTTTGCAGTGACGAGACCGTAGGTGTCCTATTAGCCACCGGATTCCGAACGTCGGAGCGATGGCCGACAATTTGATCGGCAACGCGGTCTGCTTCCAGTTCATGGGCGTCGCCAGGTTTGCCAATGGCAAGCTTTGTTTGAAGACCATTGTTTTTTGCTTGGCATTTTGGGCAGCTGCCGCCACAGGCACAACTCGAAGCATTCTTGTTGCTTGTCCCCGAAATTATCTCGCCAGAGACTCCGCGATGCTTCGGCGGCACGCGTGGTTTGCCAGACGATTTGCTGCCGGGTTTGGGCAAGTCGGCTTTCATTTTTTCGCTTTGTTACCGGTCGCTTTCTTGCCCGGAGAACTTGCTTTCCGGGTATCAGCGGCCGTGTCGACGGCGGCCTTTGATGCTGCAGGTTTTACCGTTTCGGTTTTTGAATACTTGCCCGGTTCATAGGGTGTCACGGGTTCGTTGCCATCAATTGCATACTCGCGATAGGCCGTGCCGGTATTGATAACCAAGGGTGACAGATCTTGATAAAGAATTTTTCCATCCGTGTCCAGTATTTCAACCTGCGCCAAGACTTCGTTTTGGTTGCCGGTTTCTGCGTAGGACTTGTCGCTACCTGCTGCCGTATCGGCTTTCGCGTTGACCCGCGAGAGTAATTCGGCCATGCGATCCGAAAGTTTTACATCAGCCTCGGGCGTATTGCTTTTTCGTCCGCCTGCGACATCCTTGCCCAAAGCGATGCTGAAATATCCATCGGCATCGGTGGTGGCAGAAAACGACTTGCCGGTTTTTTCACTTCTGGCATCGACTATACGGACAGTCAGGCCCTTTCTTGGTTGCAGTTCGGTATCGGAAACGAACCCGTGGAACACATTGCCGTCTTCCGACAAGGAAACCAGAGCGCGCTCGATGCGCGTCTTGCCAAGATCGGCATTGCCGCGAATTTCCTGCGCGCGTTCGATGGATATTTTCAGGCGTTCGATACGCGCATCGTTTTTGCTTTCGGCGGTTCTTGCAAGCCGCTTGAGTTCACGCCGTTCCGAAGCGATGAAAGCATCGGGCAGCGAGCTCATGAAAGAAAGCAATTCCAGTCCCGTGCCAATCGCCGGTTGCCTCGCGGCTTCCATCGGCGCTTCGATGAATCTTCTGCCGATGGTTTCGGCATCGATGCCTTCTGCCAGGAATTCCGCACGCTCGTTTTTCTGTGATTTGCTGATCATGATGGAACTCCTTAAGCGGGTGGTCCGACAATCATGCCGGGTGGAGGAGGCGGTGCCGGTTGCGGCGCGGGCACCTCACGCTTGTCACGCGAACAGGCTCCGGGGCAGAACACTTCCATCAAGGCGAGATTGTGTTCAAACACCAGCATGTTCGGCAGCAAGGCCTGTGCACGCAGGCAATGGGTCGATTGATTGTCGGTGGTGGTATTCATGCCGCCGATCGTGATGCCGGAAAAAAACGTCCGCATCCAGGTTTCGGAAAAACGGTTGTCGGCCAGCCGCAAACTGCCGGCGCCGACGGCGGCATCCATCAACAGGAAGAAATTGGTGGAATTGACTTCGCATTGGTTGTCGGTGAATGCGATGTCATCGAGCGAAAACAATGCCATCGAGCTGATGGCAAAGCCGAGCGGTTCATCGATTACGTCAAAGGTGACCTGGTTTTCGGTGAACATCGTCTTGCCGGTCGCCCAGGAACGCATCAGCGGCGGCCAGAAGGCGGCCGGTTTCCGGAAGACGTTGAACGCACCGAATACCTTGGCGAACAGACAGTCGTTCTTGATCTTGTCGGACAATTTTCCGCCCAGCTTCATTATCAGGAACAGGATAAGCCCCAGCGTCCATTCATTGCTGAAGCCCAGATTGCCATGCAATACCGTCGTGGCGATCAGATCCAGTCCCTTGCCGGTACTGCCTTGCGTGACCAGGCGATTACGCGCGATCACGGTGGGACCGAGTGCAAAAAAAGTAAGCGCGCGGCCAAGCGGTGCTACGATGATATTGTCGCGCAGCATGGCGGTAGTAGAGCCATCACTGGCAGACAAGCGTTTCAGGAATGAAGAATGTTCCTTTGGCTGCGTCGCGTTTTCCACGGAAGGCAAAATAATCCAGACATGCACGCCGCCACGGATACCGGCTTGCACATTGTCGGTTGGTTCCTTGCTGCGTTGTCCGTTGTCGATAATGCGGTTATCGTCTAGTTGAAAGCCCTGCACGATGATCGCGTAGACGCCGCAAATCGGAACCCGATGGCTCGGTCCGTTGGCGATGATTTCATTGCGCAGTATCCGCAGGTCGCTGACTTTAGCGAGCGCAATGCCGCCGTAGCCTACGAGCCATTCCATCGCCTTGCCGACCTTCGCCAGATCGCGGCGCATGCAGCGGGTGATGAAGTTGTCGTAGATGTGCAAACCATGAACGCCGATCAAATCGCCGCCATTGGCGAGGTTGAAAAAACGTACTACGCCGATGCCGTTGATGCCCATGTCGGTAATGCGGTTGCGCGAAATTTCGATGTCGTACAAATCACCGGCCGACACGAATTTCGGCGGACCGCCTTGCGGATCGTCATCGGTAACGTCAACCGGTTTGCAGGGATCGCAAGGATCGGCAGTGCCGGGACGATCCGGCAGATCTTCGTCTTCCTTATCCACTGCCACCAGACTGCCGAGCGTAATGCCGTTCCAGATGCCACCCTGGATGGTGTTTTCGAGAATGCGAACACGGTCGGAACCGCCGGCGATTTGAATGCCGCCACGCGTTGCAAAACCGACCAGCACAATGTCCGCCGGCGTGTTCACGCCGGACGGAGAATCGGGGCTGCCGGATTTCTGCGGAACGGTTGCTTGTCTGGGTCCGCCTTCGCGCGGCAATACTTCGACCGTGTTCTCTTCGATCAGGATATCGTCGCCACGTGAATAAATCGCTTGCCAAATGGTCGGCAGGTCGCGCATTTGCACGAGGCAACGTCGCACGCTGACGTGGCGGACATTGTCGATCTGCACGGCACTGCGCGGCCCGGCTTCGATCGCCATGTCTTCAAGCGTGATTCCGTCGCAGTCGTGAATGAAAAATGCCGGCAACGGATTGCCTGCATCGTCGGCGACCGCACGAATTCGGGTCGCGGGACCGCAACCGTGAATGCGGATATTGACGCGGCTTTCGATCACGATGCTTTGGTCGTAAATGCCTTTCAGCACGCACACTGTTCCGCCTTCGGCAGGCAATGCATTCACGGCCGCCTGGATCGAGGTAAATTGCCCGAAACTTTTCTTGTTGTCGCCGATCGTGACCGTGCAGCAGCCGCGAATTTTCGCCAAGGGCAAAAACGGTTGCCGGCAGTCGTGGATATTGTCTGGTGTGAGCGTGGCGGGTGCGGCGCCGGTCCATTCGAGAATGCCCAGTGCGGCACG
>CAZPCE010000065.1:0-9703 GCA_964584915.1 uncultured Arenimonas sp.
CATTCAATGTCGCGGTACCCGAGATCGCACCTTGCGTCGCAGTGATTGTCGTTGCACCGCCCGTGAATGATCCGGCACCGTTTGCCGTGGCGCCGGTCATGGTGGCAAGTGTTGTATTGCTGCTGGACCAGGCGACCGAAGCCGAAATATCCGCCGTGCTTGCATCGTTATAAGTACCCGTTGCGACAAACGTTTGCGAACCATTGAACGCAATGGTGGGTGTTGCCGGAGTTACCGCAATCGAGACCAGAATCACTGGGGCTGCAGTGACATTCAGTGTCGCCGTTCCCGAGATCGCACCTAGCGTTGCGGTTATTGTGGTTGCGCCGCCCGTGAATGATCCGGCACCGTTTGCGGTGGCACCCGTCATCGTGGCGAGTGTCGTGTTCGAACTTGTCCAGGTGACCGAGCCGGAAATATCCGCCGTGCTCGCATCGTTATAAGTACCCGTGGCAACAAACGTTTGTGAACCATTGAATGCAATCGTTGGTGTTGCCGGCGTCACCGCAATCGATACAAGCACAACCGGAGCCGCGGTGACATTCAATGTCGCGGTACCCGAGATCGCACCTTGCGTCGCAGTGATTGTCGTTGCGCCGCCGGTGAACGAGCCGGCACCGTTGGCCGTGGCTCCGGTCATTGTTGCCAGTGATGTGTTGCTGCTGGACCAGACGACGGATGCCGAAATATCCGCCGTGCTCGCATCGTTATAAGTACCAGTGGCAACAAACGTTTGCGAACCGTTGAACGCAATCGTTGGCGTCGTAGGAGTCACCGCAATCGATACAAGCACAACCGGAGCCGCGGTGACATTCAATGTCGCGGTGCCGGAGATCGCACCTAGCGTCGCGGTGATCGTGGTTGCACCGCCGGTAAACGAGCCAGCACCGTTCGCGGTGGCACCCGTCATCGTGGCGAGCGTGGTGTTTGAGCTCGTCCAGATTACCGAGCCGGAAATGTCCGCCGTGCTTGCATCGTTATAAGTACCCGTTGCGACAAACGTTTGCGAACCGTTGAACGCAATCGTTTGTGTTGCGGGTGTGACTGCAATGGAAACCAAAATCACAGGCGCGGCGGTAACGTTCAACGTCGCTGTTCCGGAGACCGCGCCCAAGGTTGCAGTGATTGTCGTTGCACCGCCGGCAAATGAGCCCGCACCGTTTGCCGTGGCGCCGGTCATGGTGGCAAGCGTCGTATTGGAACTCGTCCAGGTTACGGATGCGGAAATATCTGCCGTGCTTGCGTCACTGTATGTGCCGGTGGCAACAAATGTTTGCGCGCCGTTATGGGCAATGGTAGGTGTTGCCGGTGTGACGGCTATGCTTTGCAAAGTCGGCGGTGCAACGGTCAGGTTGAATAGGACGAATGCGGTTGCATCATCCACACGTTGTGCGCGAACTACCAGATTTCCTTGCGTGCTTCCTGCAATCACGCCGACGCCGGAAAAACCGCCGGAAGTGGTGCCGCAACAAACGACCGCGCTGCCGGTCGCAGTGCTGCTGGCATCAATGGAGTATTGAATCTGCGTGCCATCCGGCGCCGACAGGCCGTTGTCCAATGCCTCAACAACCACATTCAGCGGAAATGCCAATCCGGCAGGCGTATTTTGACCGTCGCCGTCGTGGATGAGGAGCGTGCGGACAGTGTCAATCGTGACGGTAAAATTCTGGCTGACAGTACCGCTACCGTAATTGTAGGAAGCTGTGATCGTGACCGGGCCGGCAATGGTTCCCAGTATTACGTCCACCTCGGCGATACCGCCGTTGTCGGTGGGCGTGGAGCTGCTCGAAACACTCGTGCCGCTGCTGCCGCCAACGGACCAGTCAACGTTCGCTCCGATCAGCGGGAAATTATTCGTGCTGCCATCGCGCAGTAGCACGCGAAGTTTTTGCGGCAAGGTCGAACCTGCGGGACCGTTTTGTCCGTCGCCACTCGGCGTAGCCAGGCTGATATCGGGTGCAACGATGGTGAGTGCCGAATCCGCGAATGCGGAAGCATCGTCGGCACGGGTACCTCGTACATTCGCGATGTCGCCGACAATCATGGATGCCGTGCTGATATTGATCGAACAATTCCCGCTTACATCGCTTATGCAGGTCGTCGGAGTGGCGACTGCATCGCCGCCCGTTGTTATGTTGATCGTGATTCCGGACGCAGGTGTTCCATTGTCCAGTGCCGTGAAGAGCAACGAATAGGATGTTCCCTGGATCACTTCCACCGAGGTTTGGTCAACCGTGATGGTTCTGACCACTGCAGCGGTGGCATTCACGCCGAACTTGAATTCCACCTCATCGCCTGAACTCGGCAACAGTGGCGTCGGATCGTATTCTGCCTTGACGACATTGTTGAGCAATGCCGCGACTTGCGCGGTAAAAATGGCTCCGGAATCTGCTTCACCATTGCTGTCGGTAGCAATGATCGTAGGCGTGCTGTTAACGCCGGTGGCGCTGCTGAATTTTATATTTGCGCCGGCAATGGGAATGCTGCTTGCGTCCGTCAGGCGCACGATTGCATTGAACGGCGTACCGACGGTCGTGATGATTGGATTGCTGCTGACCGGCGACAAAATGGGCGCCGCGGCTGCGGCGGTTAAATTGAAAACAACCGATTGGGTCGGGAACGCGCGCAGAGAAGATATCCAGCTTGCAGTCACGCTGATAACGCCCGGGCCGGTTGCCGTCACGGTGTTGCTGCTGTTGCCGGAAACATCCAGCGGCGTGGTGGTGGCGGTCAATGTGCCGGGGCCGGCAATGGTCCATTCAATGCTCGGCGGGTTGGCTGCCGTGCCACTTTCCAATTGCACGGCGAGCGCGGAAGAAATATTTCCGATGGTAATGGATTGCCCGTCACCGGATATTTTCTTCAAGGCAATGGCATTGATGGTGAAAGTGGTGGTTGGATCTCCGCCGGTGCAAGTCGTATTGCCCAATGCACTGAAGCAGGCCGTGACAGAAAACAAACCGCCCTGGTTGGCCGTGAAAGTGGTGCTTGCTCGGCCAGTGGCATCCACAAATACCGATGTGGCGCTGATGTTGGTAGCGCCGGGATTATTATTGGTCCAGTTAACGCGACCAGAGGTTATTTCAACCCCGCCCAGATTGGCGAAAGCGATGAGTGATATCGGCTGCCCGGCTGCAACAGTAGGACTTCCGGTCAGGTTATCCAGTTGTGGAATACCGGATGCCAATTTGAAGAACACCTGGATGCTCGGGTTATCCGAGCGTTCCGCTTTTACAATCACACTGCCGGCGGTGCTGCCGAAAAGAACATCGGCAGCGGCTTTGCCGCCGCTATCGGTAGGGCCGCTGGTTGCGTTAATCGTCGCATCGCCGGAAACCACGCTCCAGTTGATCGGCAAGCCGCCATCCGGAGAACCACCTGTGGTGGCCGAGATAGTTAAACCGCTGACGATGGTATTGACCGCTCCGGTTTGACCATCGCCGCCGATGATTTCGAGTTTTGCACTGCCGACATTGATGACCCAAATAATATCTGGCGGCTGGCAGCCGGGTTCGGGTCCTTCGCATTTTGCCGAAGCCGTGACGGTGTAACTGCCCTGGGAATCGATATTGACGACATTGCTTACGAGACCACTGCTGTCTCTGACCGGGGTGACGTTGGTGCCCAGACTGGCGCCACTCAAGGGGCTGATTGACCAAGTAACATCCTGTCCGATATAGCCGCTGTTCTTGAATAAATATTCCGCGGTCAATGTGACCTTGTCGCCCGGCGAAGCACTGACCGGCGAAGGCGGAGAAACCCGATTGAATTGCAGGCCGCCCGGTGTGCCACCCACGTCAATGGTGAAATCAACCGATAATTCGGTACAAAATCGTGTGTCGGCCGGATCACAAACAGTAGCGCGAACTTTATAAATACCGGTAACGCTGGCTTTGAAATCAATCCTGTTTTCGCCGTTGCCATCGGTGAATTTTCCGGTGACGGCATCAATGTTGGCAGTGCTTGGGCCGCTGATTTGTTTCCAGACCACGAGCTCACCTGGTATGCCTGAACCCGTTTTAGTCAACGACACCACCAGTGGCAGCACATCATCCGCGGCAACGGTACTGTTGATGCTGCTAAGTGGTTTGGCAACGAATAGATAATCGCCGGTGACCACGCCGGTGAAAGTGAGCGAAGTGGGGGGGGCGCAATTTTTGCAGCTGACGACCACTTCGACCTGGCCGCCGATATTGCCGCCAAGCTTCACGCTGACTGATGTAGGTTTGTTGACCCCGGTACTCCAAACGGTTTTGTTGATGCTGGCAGATTCGGTGGTATCGGAAATGATTTTGACCGAGCCGGACTCCGCATTGCAGCCGCCGTTGTCGATCAGGGTAAAGGAGTAAACCAGAGTCGCGCCGCCTTGGCCGTATTGGGTCTGTGCTGAAATGGGAGAGAGCGAGCATTCTCCCGCCGCCATCGCTGGCGTTATGCCAAAACAGGCGAGCAGCAACAGGCATCCGACAACGAAATGCTTTTTGAGCAGCGACACTGGATGCTTGGTGCTCGTTGGAGCACTGGCCAAGAAAGACATAATTTCCCCTGAATTCTACTTTCGTTACTAGTTAACGATAATTCCCCGGGAAGTAGGACGGTAGCGGGCGATCACGAGTCCGATATCGGGTTAAATCTTGTAAAATGTGATGCTTATCACACTATCGGAGCCATAATTTGCCGACAGCAGTCCAATGGCTACCTTTTGTCGGCTCCTATGCGTGAACTGCCTGAAAAGTCGGCTTTTTGCGTTCATACAGGTGAGACAAGGGACTATCCTGATCCGGCATTGCATGTCATTCGGCCTTTTTCTTGTTATAAGCCCTCAGGGCAAACGACACTATATTTGGAGACAAGGTTATGAGTTCGCACAAGTGGGATTCACGTTTTTCAATCATGGCAAGTATGGTGTTTCTGGTATTTGCCTGCGCAATGCCGGTGCAGCCTGCCCGTGCCGCAGTGAAAAACGCGGAAGATCTGTTCATTGTCGATTGCCTGTTGCCTGGGCAGATTCGTTCGCTCGGCCGGGTTGCGACATACATGTCGGCCCGCCGCCCGATTCGCGCCTCGCAAGCCGAATGCCAAATTCGCGGCGGTGAATATGTTTCCTTTGATCGTGCCAATTATCAGACCGCATTGAAGGTGTGGCTCGACCAAGCCAACGCCGGCAGTGCCGAAGCGCAAAACAACGTGGGTGAAATTTATTCGAAGGGGCTCGGTACAGAACCCGACTACGGCATGGCCTATCAATGGTTCAAGAAGGCCGCCGACCAGGGATTCAATCGCGCCAAGATCAATCTGGGGTATTTATACGAAGAAGGCCTGGGTGTTACCAAAGACCAGGCAATGGCGTTGAATCTTTATCGCGAAGCTTCCGGAATCCAGGACGAGCTTTTGTATTCGTCCGTGGTCGAAGTGGAGATGAAGGCCAAGGATGACAAGATTGGTACTTTGCAAGGCCAGGTCGAAACCGAGAAGGCGAATTCCGCCGAATTGCGCGAACAACTCAAGCGCACGCAGGATCAACTGAACAACCAGCGCCGCGCCTTGCAACAATCGCAAGCCCAGTTGCAGCAAACGCAATCACAGCTGCAGCAAGCCAAGCAGCAAAAAGACGATGAACTGACCAAGTTGCTGGAAAACCAGATGCTCGGCCAGGAACAGCAAATCAATGCCCAGCGTCAGCAAATCGCCACGCTGGAACGCCGCGCTGGCGGTGTTGCCGACACGACGCTGTTCGCCGGTGGCGCCAACTTCAATATTCTTGAACCCAGCCTGGTCGCCACGCGTGGCCGCAATACCGCCATTGTCCGTGGGCCGGGCAAACGTAGTGTCGTTGGCCGTGTCACATCGAAAACCGTCAAGCAGGTTACCGTTAACGGCACGCCCATATCCGTGGCTGCAAACGGAACGTTCAGCGCGGAAGTGGATGTCGCACAAGCCGGTACTGCGGTCAAAGTGGTTGCACTTGAACAATCGGGTGTCCGTGGCGAGTTGCAGTTCACCATGTTGCCGCAGGCGACCGGCAGTGGAACCGCCGTTGCCGCATCGGGATCGGGTGGTGTCGGCAGCTTGCCGCGCGACGTGAAGCTCGGTCGCTACTTTGCCGTGATCATCGGCAACAATACCTATCGTGATTCGCAATACCCAAGCCTGAAGAGTGCGGTCAGCGATGCCACCGCCGTATCGAACGTGTTGCAAAAACGCTATGGCTACCAAACCACGCTGGTCTTGAATGCCTCGCGTCTGGAAATGCTGACAGCCCTGAGCTCGATGCGCGACAAGATGAAGCCGGAAGACAATTTGCTGGTCTATTACGCAGGCCATGGTGAATTGAACGGGGCCACCGGTTACTGGGTGCCTACCGACGGCGCGGCCAACAACACCAAGTCCTGGATTTCGAATGCGGCCATCAGCGACATCCTGAATACCATGCCGGCCAAACACATCATGGTGGTGGCCGATTCCTGCTATTCCGGTTCGATGACCCGTGCTGCCGTTCCAAATCTGGCCGCCGCGAGTACCCCGGATAAATGGAATGCCTACGTAAAAACGATGGCCAGCGGTCGCTCGCGAACTGCACTGACCTCGGGTGGCGTGCAACCGGTTCCCGATAGCGGTTCAGGCAACCACAGCTACTTCGCCCGTGCCTTCCTGAACGTGCTGCAGGATAATAATCGCCTGATGGAAGCGCAGCGCCTGTATCGCGAAGTCTCGACCTCGTTGGCGCTGAACTCGATCAACTCGCCGATCCCGCAAAATCCGCAATATGCGCCAATCCGCTATGCGGGCCACGAAAGCGGTGATTTCTTCTTCATGCCGAGGGCCGGCAGCTGATCTGGCTTGTTCAACTAGCCTAAACCCCGCAAGGCCGCGTATAATTCGCGGCCTTGCTGCTTCAACCGGCAGCAAGCCAGTTTATGGAGAGGTGGCAGAGCGGTTGAATGTACCTGACTCGAAATCAGGCGTAGGTGTGAGCCTACCGGGGGTTCGAATCCCTCCTTCTCCGCCATAAATAAAACAGGTCGCCTTCGGGCGGCCTTTTTTATTTGCTGTCAAAAACGACGATGGTTGGATTGCAGCACGTTGGCAATTGGGGCGGAGGCTTTTAATGTTGCAATTCGCATGCAGCCAAACGATCACGAACGACATCGTGTGCGCAATCGACAATGAAGAGAGTGGCCAATTGAGGATGTCGGTGAATCTCCCGGCAAAACAGCTTGGCATGGCGGAGCCGCTGGATCGCTAAAAAAATATCCTGATCGAGATCAGCATGCCAGACCTTGCAATGAAGTTCCATGTAACCGAGACGGCGATCATCGAAAATCTTCAGACGTCAGCAGACGCCCGAGAACACGATGGACCCGGTTCTGCCAGAACAGAAAGATTGCATTTGAGTCGCCTGCTTGCAGTATATTTTCCGGCATGCCGACTTCAGATGAAAATAAAGACCGCGTTACCGGTTTTTCGCCCGTGTTCACGCCGGACTCGCATACGCTGATACTCGGCAGCATGCCGGGCGAAGAATCATTGAGAATGGGGCAGTATTATGCCAATCCACGCAATGCTTTCTGGCGCATTCTTGCCTCGCTAAGCGGCAATGAAAATATTTCGTCTTACGAACTTCGCTTGAAATTGCTTCACGATCACCGCATCGCATTGTGGGATGTGTTGCATTCCTGTAATCGTTCCGGAAGCCTGGATTCGGCTATCCGCATTTCCGGCATGGATACCAACGATTTCCAGACGTTCCTGGCCAACAATTCCCGAATCCGGCGCATATTCTTCAATGGCGCTTTTGCCGAAACGGCATATCGGAAATTCGTGGTGCCGATCCTGGCGCCACGCGAAGCCGCGATTGGCGCACAGCGCTTGCCCTCAACCAGTGCGGCCAATGCCGGTCTTCGCTTTGAAGACAAACTTCACGCCTGGCAGGTGGTTTTCGATTAACTGTCCGTAGCCATCGCCACTTGGCGTTTTAACGATAATACGAAATACAAAGGGAACATCATGAAGCCGCTCGCCTGCCTCGCGTTATTGTTGTCCGCTTCCATCTCTTCCAATTTGCAGGCCGGTGTGAAAGGTCAATGCATCTACGAAGGAACAACGCTCACATTCATCGATGCCCATGCGGCGATGGGGCAGGACCCTTTCGAAGAAAAACTGAAAGTTCCCATGCTCTGGTTCACTACGGTCGTTCTAGATCATTCGCCGTTGGAACAAGCCAAATTTGACGAGATTGACGATGCCGTCAGTGATCAGGTTTTCGAAAAAGATAGCGCCAAGCTGGAGCTGCGTTTCGATACCGAAGGCAAGGTCATCGAAGGCCTGCAGCTATACGTACCGCCCGGCAATAACCGTTCCCTATCAAGCAATGAAGTCGGCGAACTGGAATTGAAGTTACCGATGACGGCGCGCGCGAATGGTCGTTTTGTCCTGAGCGATGACGATGAATTGAAATGCGATCTGCAATTCGACCTTGCGATTGCCGGAAAAGGACCGCCACCACCTCCACCAAAACCCTGGGGCACGGCATTGCCGACGGGCGGTGGTGAACCCGGAAAGGTCTATCTGAGCCTCCATAAGGCAACGCTGGCCAGTGACGTCGACGCGATGCTGGCGTTGGTCACTAAGGAAAAAGCCGACAAGATGCGCGAGGCTCGCACTGACCCGGAGTTTCCGAAAATGCTGGAAATGATCAAGGCGTTTGAACCGGCGCAAGTGCGTGTGGTTTCAGGCCGGACGGAAGCCGACCGTGCCGAATTGCAAATCGACGGCAAGGAGTCCGACGGGGCAAACATGACTGGCGTGGTCAAGTTGATACGCGAGGCGGGTGCGTGGCGAGTGGAAAACGTCAGCACGAAATCCAAAATGTGATCGGCTGGTTTACCGGGGTGTCCGTTTTGCCCCTGCTTTGACGATGCCTGTTATCAGGTATCGACAGCGGAGCGCATCGTGAAATTGACCGGATTTGTTTTTATGTTTTTTCTACTGTTCGCGGGTTGTTCACAGAAAGCCGGCAACCCGGATGCGATAAAAGCGGAACCGACCGAATCGGAAACCCGTGCTGCCGACGAAGCATCACTATTGGCGGCAGCCAAAGAAGCCGGTGTGTCCGATGAAGAGGCATTGGCAGCAAAAGCCGAGATCGACAAGGTCTATGATGAAGCCAGCGCCAAAATGGATGCGGCCGAAGCCGAGCGTCTCGCACGCATGAAGCAACTCAAGGACGAGTCTTGTATCGAGGATTGCTCCGGCGATTAAGGCAAGTCTATCGCCAATTATCGGCGATCCATTGCGCAGGGATAACACGACGATACCATTTGCCACTGACGCCCTTGATTGCGTCGGGCGGATTGGGCTTGCCGTGAAACGCGATAATTTTCGCGCCGGGTGGAATCTGCGGCGGCAGGAAAAATCCCAGCAATCCCTTTCGCATGCAGTGGCGCTTGAAACTGCGGCACCACTCGGCCGGCCAGTATTTCAGTTTGCCCTGTTTCGCCAGAAAGCCGGTAATGAACTCCTGTTCGTTGCGGACGGCCGCGAGTGCTTCTTCCTTGTTGTTCTTCAAATAATCCAGTGCATCGGTGTGCGCGCCGATTTCATAACGATAGACCGAGGTATTGCCTGTTTCGTCTTTCTTGTCCCATTCCTTGATCACCAGGAACTCGCCGGGAATTTCAAAGAAGGCGTTGATATTGTCAAC
>CAZPCE010000065.1:9803-11715 GCA_964584915.1 uncultured Arenimonas sp.
TTCACGTATTCGGGGCCGTATTTCTTGCCCCACTTGATGCACAGAACATTGACGGTTTGCATGCCTGGACTCGTTATGTGGATGGTGAAAACCTTTGATTTAAGGCGTATTTTGCAGGAAATTCGTTTAAATTCCTATCGAGCCGCCGCCAAAGCCGATGAAAGCACCGCAGTGGCTCAGCCAAAACATTCTTCAGGATGTAAACTGGTGCATGTCATTTGAAACAAGACGATCATTCTTGAACAGCTCATCGCCCATGAAATCGGAAAACACCATCGCTGACGGCAGACGGGAAGTGAAGCAGGGAGTCGAGTCCGGTGCCATCTTGTTCGACACCGCGCTTGCATCCGATCCTGATATGGACTGGTTTGATCCGAAAAAATGGGGGCCGGCGGCGACGTTGGTCGGTACCGGTGGCCGAGGCGCTGCCTGGTTCGTGAAAGCCGGTTTTGGCAATGCCGTTTTGAGGCAATACCGGCGCGGCGGATGGGCGGCAAAAATCAGCGATTCGCGTTATTTGTGGCGTGATGAAAACAGCACCAGAAGTTTCCACGAATTCCGTTTCATGCAAATGCTGGGAGAGAAAGATCTGCCGGTGCCGAAGCCGGTTGCAGCGATGTATTTGAGACGTGGCATTTTTTATCGGGCCAGTATTTTGGTTGAGCAAATTCCGGGCGTGCAAAGTTTTCTCGACTGCGTGCACAGGCAGACCGAATCCGCTCCCTGGGCCGAGCTCGGAAAAACCATTGCCGCTTTCCATAAAGCCGGTGCAAGACATGCCGACCTAAACTCGCAGAATATCCTGATCGATGCCGACCGGAAAATATGGCTTATCGATTGGGACAAGGCCACGATGCAGGCCACGGCGGGACCATGGTGTGCTGATGTTTTGCAGCGACTGCAACGTTCATTGCTGAAATACCGCGGTGAAGTAGGTGAGGAAACCATATTGGCCGGCATGCAGATATTGCGCGCGGCGCACGATGCGGAGATGGAACGATGAGCTGGGCTTTGCGTTTTCTTGGAGTTGGCAATGCACAAGCCATTGAGCTGGGCTCGGCTTCGTCGGTGATTGAATGCGACGGCAAGCCCGAGCTGATGATCGATTGCGGCCAGGAAGCGCTGACCGCTTACATGGAACATTATCAGGATACTCCCAGTGCACTGTTCATCACCCACGTGCACATGGATCACGTAGGCGGTCTGGAAAGATTGTTCTACAAAATCTATTTCGACGAAGCCAAGCGCGGCAAGGTTCGTTTATATGTGCCGGTAACGGTGTTGCCTTTTTTGCAGCAGCGTCTCGCCGAATATCCGGGCGTAATTGCCGAAGGCGGCGCGAACTGGTGGGATGGCTTTCAGTTGATCCCGGTCTCGAAAGGGTTCTGGCACCGCGGTTTCTGGTATGAAGTTTTTCCCGTACGCCATCATCTTCCGGAAACTGCCTACGCCTTGCGCCTGCATGGCAGCGTGATCTGGAGTGGCGATACCCGCCCGATTCCGGAAATGCTTGCAAAGCATGCCGATGCCAATGAATGCATTGCCCACGATTGTGCATGGCAAGGGAATCCATCGCATAGTGGCATTGAAGACCTGGAACGTGAATATCCAAAAGATTTATTGCAGCGTTGCGTCTTGTATCACTACGAGTCCCAAAGCCATGGCGAGAAATTGATGGCTCGCGGCTACCGGATTGCAAAGCCGGGCGAAGTGCTTGCCTTGCCTGCACCGACCGAATTACGCATGGTGCAATGATGAATGCCCAGCTTCAAAATCCGATCACGATGCCGGTCGATAAACTTTCCAGGCCACTGCACGATTTGCGTGTTTCCGTGATCGAAGCCTGTAATTTCCGTTGCCCGTATTGCATGCCGGCCGATAAAACGCCGGACGATGCCATTCTGCAAAATGC
>CAZPCE010000066.1:0-11491 GCA_964584915.1 uncultured Arenimonas sp.
ATGGCGATTTCGCCTTCGCGGGTCAGCAATTCAACCGTACCCATTTCGCGCATGTACATGCGGACCGGGTCGGTGGTGCGGCCACCTTCGGTATCGAGCGCGGTCAACGCGGCAGCGGCCTCTTCGGCGGCGACAGTATCGTCGGCGCTTTGTACCGGGGTTGAATCGGACAACAGCAGGGTTTCGGCATCGGGTGCAACTTCATGCACTTCGATACCCATGCCATTGATCATGCCGATAATGTCTTCGATCTGTTCTGGATCGACGATGTCATCGGGCAAGTGATCATTGACTTCGGCGTAGGTTAGATAACCTTGCTCGAGACCTTTGCTGATGAGTAGTTTAATATCGGACTGTTGCGTCGGACGATCGATGCTCATTGAAAAAAAGCCGCAGACGTGAATGAACCCGGTATTATATAGGAAGCCGGACTTGAGCGGCAAGTAACTGATTTTGTTCAGGTTATTTTATGGCTCAGGTTTCAAGCCAAAACGTGACCGGGCCATCATTTACCAGCCTGACCTTCATATCGGCGCCAAATTGCCCGGTTTCAACCTTTGGGTGCCGAGCGCGACAGAGGCCAACGAGATGCTCAAAGCCTTTCAGTCCGGCCTCCGGGCTGGCCGCACTGCTGAAACTGGGCCGTTTCCCGCTGCTGGTGTTTGCCGCCAGCGTGAACTGGCTGACCAGTAACAAGCCGCCGCCGATGTTCTCCAGCGAGAGATTCATCTTGCCCTGCTCGTCGCCGAACACCCTGTAGCCCAGCAGGCGTTCGCACATGCGCTGGATGCGCGTTTCATCATCGCCCGGCTGCACGGCAATGAAAGCAAGCAAGCCCTGATCGATCGCGCCGACGATTTTTTTATCGACTTCAACACTGGCTTCCGACACGCGCTGGATAAGGGCAATCATGTCCGCATGCTGCCAGAGACGACAAATATTGGTCAATGCGGAGTCGTCCCGTTTAGACTGCGGCCTATGGAAACTTCGGCCTGGTTCGGGCATTTTTTATTCTTCTTGGCCGCGATCGTCGGGCGTTTGCCTTTGGCATGCCAGCGATGGCTGGGCGGAATTCTCGGATTCATTTCCTTCCAATTCGATACCCGCGAAGTAAAAGTGGCGCGGCGAAATTTCGAATACAACGATTTGGCAGGCGCCAACGACGCCGATGCACTGGTGAAAAGCGTGATGCGCTCGACCGGCCGCAACCTGTTTGAAACATTGCGCGTCTGGACGCGACCGCGCAAAGACAATCTGGCCCTGATAAAAAACGTGCACGGCCTTGAGCACCTGCATGCCGCGCAAGCGCAGAAAAAGGGACTGATCATTGCCGCACCGCATTACGGCAACTGGGAGCTACTGATCGAATACATGGCGTCTCTCGGTACTTTCGCGTTGGTCTACCGCGTGCCGGAAAAAAAATGGGGCGACGTTTTCCTTCGGCGCGCGCGCGGTGGCGAGAACGTGGTGCTGGTACCGGCCGAAACCAACGCGATGCGGCCGTTGTGGAAAACCCTGCAAGCCGGCGGCATGGTCGGCATTACGCCGGATCAGCAACCGAAATTCGGCGGCGGCGAGTTCGCACCGTTTTTCGGCAAGCAGGCGTTGACGCTGAGTCTGATTCCGAAACTGGCCGAACGCAGTCAGGCACCGGTAGTGTTTGCCTACACCGAAGCGAACGACCAAGGGTTCGATCTGTTTTTCGAAGCTGCCGATGCGCGCATTCATGACAAGGATTTGCTGATCGCAACGCAGGTAATGAACGCACAGGTGGAAACCATCGCGAAGCGTGACCTTCGGCAGTATCAATGGACTTATAAACGCTACACGCTAAGGCCGCCGAAAAGCGGCGAAAAAAATCCGTACAAGGGTATCCGCTGAAAACCGATGAACACTGAAATCACCAAGGAAATTCCTGCGCTCGTTCCTGCCGACGAATGGCGCAAATTGGCGCCCGCCGCACGCAATGTGTTTATAGCGATGGCGTTCTTCTGGACTTTCCTGATTGCGCTGGTGCCTGCCGGCGTATTGGTGATTGCGGAGGACGATTCACCTTGGTGGTATTTTTTCGGGGCGTTGACGCTGGCTTCGTCCATTGCCGGCTTTGCCGCCTATGTTGCATTCAATCGCTGGCGAAACACGTTCTGGCGCCTGGATGACGAAGCCTTGTACGTTCGCAGGGGCAAGACCTGGTTCAAGCAAATTTGCGTGCCGCGTTCGCGGGTGCAACATCTCGATTTCGAACGCGGTCCGCTGGAGCGTCGTTATGGTCTGGCAACGCTTGTCGTGCACACGGCAGGAACGCATGAGCGGGCATTGAGGCAGTCCGGCTTGTTGCTGGCAGATGCCGAATATTTGCGTGACGTTCTGGTGCCGAAAGATCGCCGCCATGATGAATAGCGAGCAGCAAGCGGGCGTGGATGTGCCGGTTCCGGCGACCGAAAAACAACGACGCCTGCATCCATTGTCGTGGTTGTTTGTCTTGCTGCTTCAGCTCAAGCAGTTTGCGCTTCCGCTGATTATCCTGCTGTTTACCGGGCGCGGCGACCGCAATGAATTGTGGCCGTTGATCGGCGTTGCGGCGTTGGCGGTGTATTCGATATTCCAGTATTTCACCTACCACTACCGCGTACTGGACAGTGAATTGATCGTGCGCAGCGGCGTGTTCCAGAAAAGCGTACGACATATTCCTTTCAGCCGAATCCAGAACGTGTCGATTACGCAAAATGCGTTGCATCGTCTGTTCAATGTCGCAGAAGTCAAGCTGGAAGCGGCCGGCGGTGTGAAACCGGAAGCGCAAATGCGTGTGTTGAGTATCGCCGATGCGCACGAACTCGAAGAGCTGATTCGCGGCTATGCCAATCCCCTTGCTGCAACGGGCGTACATGAAGCGGCAACCGCGCATGTGCAGACGTTGCACCAGTTGGCGATCATCGATGTTGTGAAGCTGGGCTTGATCAATAATCGCGGCATGCTGGTCATTGGTACAGGCGTCGGCGTGCTATTCCAGACGGCGGGCAAGGCAATGGCCAACATGGTGAATTCCAGCGTGAAACTATTGTTTGGCTGGTCCGACAGTCTGCATCTGGGGGCCACGGGAACAGTGGCCAGTATCGCAATCGCGATTGTTTTCTTTTTGCTGCTGGTGCGCATTTTTTCGGTGCTGCTGGCATTACTGCAATACTACGACTTCAGTTTGACGCGGCTGGGCAAGCGCTTGACCGTGCAACGCGGTTTGCTTTCGCGATTGCGCAGCAGTCTGCCGTTGCGTCGCATCCAGGCCTATGCGATGTCGGAAGGCTGGCTGCATCGCAGATTCAACAAGCGAAGCCTGCAGGTAGACAGCGCGGCCGGTACGGCGATCAACGATGAAAGCAAGTCGCCCCTGCGCGATCTTGTGCCGCTTGCCGAACCCGCCGAAATGGACAAGTTGATCGCGCAGTTTCTGGCAAGCGATCAGTGGCCGATCCATTCCTGGCAGAATCTGCATCGCGATGCCTGGAAGCGCGAGTTCCTGATGCCCGCATTGTTTTTAATTCTCGCGGGATTGACGGGCGCAATTTTTTACAGTCCTTACATGACATTGATACTGCTGCTGGTTCCGGTTCTTTTTTTACGCGCCAAGGTCTGGTCTGCTCACGCCGCATTCGCGCATACCGAGCACTTGATCGCGGTGCGCGAAGGCTGGCTGTCGCGGCAATGGCGCTTCGCCGAAATCAACAAGCTGCAGGGTTTGAGTTTGCGCGAAGGCATACTGGACCGGCGTTTCGGCATGGCAAGTATTTATCTGGATACCGCCGGTGCGCACGTCATGTCGTCGGCATTCCGCATCCCTTATTTGCCGCGCGAGCAGGCCAATACCTTGATGGCGCAACTTTCGACGAAGATCAGCGGCGGACCGCTGCCGTTCTAGAGCGCGAACGTATTTTTTATTCGCGCCAGAACTGCGGCGTCAGCAAAACCAGCACGGTGAAAATTTCCAGCCGGCCGAGAATCATCGCGAAACTGCAAACCCAGATCGACAAATCATCCAGGCCCTGGAAATTCGCCGCGACCAAGCCAAGTCCGGGCCCCATATTGTTCATGCAGGCGGCAACGGCCGAAAACGCGGTCACGATATCGACGCCGTTGGCGGCAAGGATCAGCGTCATCACCAGATAGCTGCTGATATAAAGCGTGCAAAATCCCGCCACCGAAATCACCACGCTTTCGGAAACGCGTTTGCCGCCCAGCGTGACCAGGAACTGGCCTTTCGGATGCACCAGTTGCTTGATTTCACGCAGGCCCTGTCTTACCACCATTTGCACGCGCGCAACCTTGATGCCGCCGGCGGTAGAGCCGGCGCAACCACCGACGAAGCCGATCATGATCAACAGCAAAGGCGCCAAACCGGGCCAGTCGGTAAAACCGCCCGAAATGAAGCCGCTGGTCGTGATATTCGATACCACCTGGAATGTGCCGTGCCGAATGGCGTCAAAAATATTCGCGTAGCGGCCACCTAGAAAAAGGCTGGCCGAGATGATGATGGAAACCACCAGCGCGATGATGACGAAAGATCGCAGCTCGGAATCGCTCTGGTAATGGCCGACCGTGGCGCGTCGCCATGCATACCAGTGCATGCCGAAATTGATTCCGCCCAGTAGCATGAAAACAATCGCTATGCTGTCGAGCAAGGGTGCATTCCAGAAACCGAAACTGGCATCGTGGGTAGAGAAGCCGCCGGTCGCCACCGTCGCCATGCCGTGGCAGACGGCATCGAAAAAGCTCATGCCGCCCAGCCAGTAGCTGAGTGCACAAAGAATATTCAGGCCCAGATACACCATCCACAAGGCGCGCGCAGTCTCGGCGATACGCGGCGTCAGCTTGTTGTCTTTCTGCAGGCCATTGGTTTCGGCACGGAAAAGCTGCATGCCGCCGATTTTCAGCATCGGCAAAATGGCGATCGCCAAAATCACGATGCCCATGCCGCCGTAGAAATTCAGCGATTGCCTGAAGAACAACATGCTGCGCGGCAACGCATCCAGGCCGGTAATCGTGGTCGCGCCCGTGGTGGTGAGTCCTGATGCTGCTTCGAACACGGCATCGGTATAGGAAAGATGCGGCGTAGCCAAAGTGAACGGCAATGCGGTAATCAGGCTGGCGATGATCCAGATCGCGGTCGTGATCAGGAATCCATCGCGCAGGCGCAGTTCGTATTGGACATGGCGTACCGGAAACCACAACAGCAAACCGATGATGCCCGGCGTTGCCATGCTTTCGAGAAAGGCCGGGCTCGTGTTTTCGCCAAGCGCCAACGCAATAATCAACGGCGGCAGCGAGATCAGCGAGGACGCCGCGATAATCGCGCCCAGAATGCGCAACATCGCTTGCATGCGCAGACTCACAGGCTCGAGCCTCCGACCTGAAACAGCATGTTGACCTTGGATAATTGGCGTTTGTCCATTACGAAAAGAATCACGTGGTCGCCCGGTTCGATCACCAGATCATGATGCGCAATCAGCAGCGTCTCGCCGCGCACGATGCCGCCGATGGTCGTGTTCTCGGGCAATTCCAGTTCTTCCAGCGAGCGGCCGATAACGCGAGATGTCCTGCGGTCGCCTCGGACGATGACTTCAATCGCTTCGGCAGCACCGCGGCGCAATGGATAGACGTAGGCCGGCGCACCCTCGCGGATATGCGACAGCAGCGCACCCAGTGTTACTTGCTGCGGACTGACGGCGATGTCGATGCTGCCGCCTTCGACCAACTCGGCGTACGAAGGACGATTGATTAGCGCGACGACGCGCGGGCAACCGAGGCGCTTTGCCAGCATGGCCGACAGAATATTCGCTTCGTCATCGTTGGTGAGTGCGCAATAGATGTCAGTCTGGTCGATGTTTTCTTCGCGCAGCAAATCCTCGTCGGCGCAATCGCCGACCAGCACGATCGAGTTCAACAAATCTTCCGCGATGTTCCTTGCGCGGTCGCGCGAGCGCTCGAGAACCTTTACCGAATATTTTTTCTCGATCATGCGGGCGAGATTGCGGCCAATGTTGCCGCCACCGGCAATGAAAATACGTTTGGTCGGGCGCGAATCGAGTTTGCGCAACTCGCTCATCACCAGCGAAATGTTTTTCTGGTCGGCCAGGAAAAACACTTCGTCGTCGGATTCGATGACCGTATGGCCCTGCGGGCGAATGGGCTTGCCGTTGCGGAAAATGGCCGCGACGCGGGCATCGACATTGCTCGGCAAATGCTGTCGCAGTTCGCGAATTTCATGGCCGACCAGTGCGCCTTCCGATACCGCGCGAACGGCGACCAATTGCGCACGACCATCGGCGAAGTCGAGCACCTGAAGCGCCCCGGGATATTCGATCAGGCGCTTAATGTGCTTGCACACCAGTTGTTCAGGGCTGATCGCGGTATTCACCACGGCGTTGGCGCCGCCTTCGGTGGCCAGCGACAGATATTCCGCTTCGCGCAGACGCGCTACCCGCGTGCGGGTCTTGAATTGTTTCGCCGCGACCTGGCAGGCAACCAGATTCACTTCGTCGCTGGAAGTGACGGCAACCAGCAGTTCGGCTTCGTCGGCACCCGCTTGCGACAGCACACTCGGCAGCGAAGCATGGCCGGCAACGGTGCGGATATCGAGCTTTTCCGAGAGCTCGCGCAGGCGATGGATGTCGGTATCGACAACGGTGATGTCGTTGTTTTCGGAAGCAAGCGCGGCCGCCACCGAAGTGCCGACCTGTCCCGCGCCAAGAATTAGAATTTTCATGCAACTCCCGTGCCGCTAAACGACAGCATACTGCGTAAGTGGATAAATGATAACGATTCCATCAAGGTTTTACCGGCAAGCCGCCGCCGCTTTTTCGCCAATCAACCACCAGCTTCTGCGGTTGGCATTGCCTAGTGAAACAGCGTCCGGATTTTCAAAGTCGATGCATTGCATGTTTTTACTTTCCTGCATCAACAGACGCCTTTGGCCGGGCAATGCCTTCAGCCAGGCGCTGCCTTTCTGCAATTGCGTCGCCGGCGACTCCAGGAAACCGAAATCGGTGGTTGGCCCTTTCGCCTGCAACAGGTTCTGTTCTTTCCAGTCAACCAGGCCAATGGTGACGTTCGGCCCTGCCAATTCGCGGGCCCGCAGCATTACGTCTTTCGACGAGCTCGCGCCATCAAGTGCCGGGTATGCGATGAAGCTATAGCCCAGCCAAAGCGAAAGGAAAAAAGCCACGCAAGTATGCAGCGGTTTTTTCTGCCGGAAGACAAGGCTTGCGGTGACACCGATCGCGCCTACCGCGACCAGCATCCACCAAAGCGATTCAAGCGAGGCCACGCCACGTTCGAGCAGGAGTTTTTTCTCGAAACCGGGTTCGCCGTAGATCAAAACAAAACCGGCTATCAGTAATAGCGCGCTGATAATCGCGAGAAATGCCGACAGCACGTAACGAAAACCGGTTCGCTCGGACAATGCCTGCATAAAAGGCGCCGCGGCCAATGCAAAAGCAGGCAAAGCCGGCAGGATATACATGTCGCGTTTGCCGCTACTGAGGCTGAAAAAGACGATCACAAGCATGGCCCATGCAAGCGGCAAGATTACTTTTGCATCTTTTATGCGTAGCGCTTGGCGCCATGGTTTCCAAAGCCAGAAAAACGCCAGTGAAAACGGCAGCCAGAACAGCGCGATGATTTCCGCGAAATACCAGAAGGGTTCGTGGTGTCCCCATGGATTGGCATAACGTTTTGCCGTTTGCCGGAATAAAATATCGTTGAGATAGGCATGCTGTTCGGCTGAATTGCCGTGGCTCACCGTCCAGAGCAAAGGCACCAGCCAGATCGCGATGGCGGCAAGAAAAAACAACAGGCCGCCGGACCACCTGATCGCGGAAGCATTTTCCTGCACTGCCAACCCGCTCGCGTCTCGGTAACGCAACGCGATGTACGGGATGAAAATCAGCAACGGTAAAAAACCGACGCCCTTGGTGATGATGCCGAGCCCGCAGAAAAAACAGCCGGCGTAAAACCAGCGCCAATGTTGCCCGAGCAGCAGATGGCGGATGAAACCGTAGAGGGCGATTGTGGTGAACAAAACCAGGGTGGGATCAATCTGCGCGCGCTTGAACTGATAGACGAATTGCACGCTGAACAACACGGCGGCCGCGGCCCACAGGCCTGTGCGCGGATTCCAGAGACGTCGTGCGGCATCGTATGTCAGATACAGCACGGTCAAGCCCGACAGTAGCGACGGCAGCAAGAAACTCCAGCGCCAACTGCCGATCACCTGATAGCAGGCGGCCAGTATCCAGAAAAAAACCGGAGGCTTGTCCGGGTAAAGTTGGATGCCGCGATGCGGAAACAGGTAGTTTCCGCTTTCCACCATTTGCTTGGCGACCAAAACAAAGCGCGGCTCGTCCGAAGGCCAGGGCTCGCGCATGCCGTAGCCGGCCGCCAAAATAAAAAATGCCAGCACGAAAAACCAGAACAGTTGCCTGCGTTCATCGGCGTTTAAATTCGGTAGCAGGTTCATGCGGGAGTCTCGCTGCGCTTTTGCATCAGGGCGTAGAAAAATCCGTCCATATTGTCTTCGCCAGGAAAGCGCTGCCGCCCGAGGCCGCTCGCATGCCCGAATTTTTCATCGAGCGGCAGCACGATGGCGTCCTTGAAATCCGAAAGCAGGCCGTTGATTTGGAATTCGTTTTCCGCTTTCAATACCGAACATGTGCAATACAAGAGGCGACCACCCGGTTTCAGTAGAGGCCAGAGCGCATGCAAAATTCGCGATTGGATATCGACCAGTCTGGGAATGTCGTCCGCTTTGCGGTGCCACTTGATATCGGGCTGGCGCCGGATGATGCCGGTTGCCGAGCAAGGTGCATCCAGCAAGATGGCATCGAATTGCTCGCCGTCCCACCAGCTGGACGGATCGGAAGCGTCGGCCATTTGCACCTGGATTTTCGGCGAGGCGAGGCCCAGTCGTTCCAGTGTTTCATTGATTGGTGCGAGTCGCGCTGCGGCGATGTCGAGTGCCAGAATTCGGCCGTCACCTACCAGCTCCGCGAGATGCGCCGTTTTCCCGCCGGGTGCCGCGCAGGCATCAAGAACGTATTCGCCGTGTTTCACCGCGAGCGCTTCAACCGCGAGTTGTGCCGCACCATCCTGGACCAGGAATTTTCCGGAACCCCAGCCTGGCAAAACATTCAGCGCCTGGTGCTCATGAACGCGAATGGATTTGTCCGGACTTTCAGGAGCATCGCATTCGATTTCGGCTTCACGAAATGCAGTCAACAATTCCGTACGCGAACTGCGCAGGGAATTGACGCGCAACCAGAGCGGCGCAGCTTCGTTATTCGCCCATAAAATAGCGTTGAAGTGGTTTGGCCATTCGTGCTGCAACTGTTTTATCAGCCAATCGGGATGGCTGCTTTGGATGGCCTGGTTGCTGGAAGTCGGCAAAGGCTCGCGGGTAGCGCGCCGTAAAATGGCGTTGACCAACTTGGCTTGCGTGTCCTGTTGCCCAAGCTGCTTGGCGGCATCGACACAGGCCGATACCACCGCGTGCGGCGGCATTTTCATGCCATGCAATTGCGCAAGACCGGTGAGCAACAGGCAGTGGATCGCATAATCCTTGCGTGGCAACGGTTTGTTCAACCATTGCGACAGCACGAATTCGTAATAACGATGATGACGCAATGTGGTGAAACAAATGGCTTCGAGCAAGGCGCGGTCACGCGGGTCATTCAACTCGGTAATGTTTTGCTGCAGAACCGCTTTGAGCGAGCGCTTTCCGGCAAGCACCTGCGCGACCAGTTTCGACGCCATTACGCGGACTTCGGTGCCAGGACTCATTGCAGCGCTCGCAATGCGGGATGCGCATTGAGGTAGTCGGCAATTGAAATCATGCGGCCGCCTTCGCGTTGCACTTGCAACAAACGCAACGCACCTTCGCCGCAGGCGATATCCAGTCCGTTCTGGTTGGCCATCAAGACGGTACCCGGTAGTTGTTTGTGCGCCAGCGGAATTGAAACGGCGTGGTGAATTCGCAAACGCTCGCCATTGACCTGAGCTTCGCATACCGGCCAGGGATTGAATGCGCGAACTTTGTTAGCCAATGCCTGCGATGAACCGGTCCAGTCCAGCTTTGCTTCCTGCTTGTCCAGCTTGTGCGCGTAAGTGACGCCAATTGGCGGCTGTGCCTGCGCAATCGGCTTGATGCCCGCACGCATCAATTTCAAACCATCGGTGAGTACTTCGGCACCGAGCGCCGACAATCTGTCATGCAGGCTGCCGCCGGTATCTTCGGCCGAAATCGGTGTGCTCAACGATAGTAGAACCGGGCCGGTATCGAGACCTTTTTCCATCTGCATCAGGCAAACGCCGCTTTGCCGGTCGCCGGCCTCGATTGCGCGCTGGATCGGGGCCGCACCGCGCCAGCGCGGCAACAAGGAGGCATGCACGTTCCAGCAACCGTGTTTCGGAATATCCAGCACCGATTGCGGCAGCAATAAACCGTAAGCCACGACGATCATGATGTCGGCATCGAGTTCGCGCAAAACTTTTTTGCTGTCGATGGATTTGAAATTTTCCGGCTGTTCGATGCGCCAGTTATTCGCGAGTGCTTCCACCTTTACGGGCGACGGTGTCAGATGGCGGCCGCGCCCCGCAGGACGGTCCGGTTGCGTATAAACCGCCACGATATCGCCACAACGGGCGGCTGCACGCAAACATGGCAGCGCAAATTCGGGCGTGCCAGCAAACACGATGCGCAGCGTCATCAGACGTCGTCTTCGTCGGCTAATTTACGTTGCTTGGCCAGTTTTTTTCTCACGAGCTCGCGTTTGAGCGGCGACAGATAATCGACGAATACTTTTCCGGCGAGGTGGTCCATCTCGTGCTGGATGCAGACCGCCAGCAAACCATCGGCACTCAGCTCGAAGGTTTTTCCGTCACGATCGAGCGCCTTCACGGTGATTTTGTCGGCACGTTTTACATCGGCAAAAATACCCGGAACCGACAGGCAGCCTTCCTGGTAGATCTGGCTACCTTCGGACGCCAGGATTTCCGGGTTGATGAAAACCATTGGCCGGGATTTGTCCTCGCTTACGTCCAAAACCAGTAATTGCTGGTGTACATTGACCTGCGTGGCGGCCAGGCCGATACCCGGAGCTTCGTACATGGTTTCGAACATGTCGTCGATCAGCTGGCGTAAAGCGCCGTCAACCTGCGCAATAGGCTTGGCGATGGTGCGCAATCGGGGGTCGGGGAATTCAATAATAGGTAATAGAGCCATGGGTTTTAGGGCCAAAATCAGGATTATGAGGGCAATCTGGGCATTATAAGCTGCTTGGGCTTGCTTTCCTTACCCGGTTTTGGGCTATAGTCTCAACCGTATACCTTGGGGAATCAGGTGGATAGCCGTCATGCTTAAACGCTTACTTGCAGTTTTCACTGCCACATTTATCGCACTTGCCGGTATCGCCTTCGCGGCGGAACTGCGCCAAGACCATCCCTC
>CAZPCE010000067.1:0-11488 GCA_964584915.1 uncultured Arenimonas sp.
CAATCGTACAGGTCACCGTTTGGCCCGCCGCCGTACAACCGGCTGGCAAGGTACCGATCGTCAGACCGGTCGGGATCGTATCGGTAATCGTGCTGGCTGCCGTCGTGGCCGCCGTGCCGGTGTTGCTCAACTGCAAGGTGTAGCTCGCTGGAACACCCACCGTGAAGCTCGCTGCGCTGGCCGTTTTGAGCAACGTCAATTGCGGTGCATTCACCGGGGTGTTGGTCGTGCTGGTGCAACGGGCTGCCGCTGGGCAGGTCGGATCACCGCCGCCGCTCGCTGTAGCCGTGTTCACCGCGGGTGAAGCCGCCGCCAGGGTTGGCGTAATCGGAATCACAAAGCTGGTGTTGCCGCCCGCTGCCAATCCGGCCGCGACCGTACAGGTCACCGTTTGACCGGCCGCCGTACAACCGGCTGGCAAGGTACCGATCGTCAGACCGGTCGGGATTGTATCGGTGATCGTGCTTACCGCCGTTGTGGCGGCCGTGCCGGTGTTGCTCAACTGCAAGGTGTAGCTTGCTGGAACACCGACCGTGAAGCTCGCCGCGCTCGCCGTTTTGAGCAACGTCAATTGCGGACGATTTACCGTAGTAGTCGCGCTACCTGTATTGCCTCCGGCACAAGTGACCGGAGCGCCTGAGCAATCGGGATCCGAAACTCCGGTAGGCGGAACAACGGTAGCTGTGTTGGTGATACTTGCAGCCGCTGCACTGCTTACAGTACATGCGATGCCAAGCGTGGCGTTGCCGCCCGATGCAATCGCGACCCCCGTCCATGTACCGGTACCGGTAGCGCCTGACGCGATAGTACCGACGGTAAATGTGCCTGCCGAGGGAGTGAAACTGCAGCCAGTCAAGCCAGCAGGCAACGATTCAATTACAGAAAATGTGTCTGATGTGGCAATCGCACTCGGCCCCGAATTGCCTATCGTGAGTGTGTAGCTGAGTAATTGGCCGACAACGACAGGATTCGGAGTGGCGCTCTTGGTAAGAGTGAGATTCGCAGTCCGGGTTACCGTATCCGTATCGGATACGCTGTTGCAGGGCGGATTCGCCACATTGCAAGTCGGATCGGTGACACCTGTCGGCGGCGTAACGGTCGCGGTATTCGTAACGGACGTCTGCGCAGATACCGTGTTCGCTGAAAGTGCGAGTACAACGGTAAACGCAAGGAATTTAAAGTTACGAAATAACATCGTGGCGACATCCAATTTGCGAATGGTTTTTATGGCTGATGGGAAACGATTCATGCTGCTACGCTCCGGCACGGGCGAGAGGAGACAACGAATCTTGTGCAAGCGAATTCGGCATCGAAGAAATTTTCTTCGCGCCGGAATATTTGTTTATAGCGGTGTTGTACTTCCCCGACATCGCTTGCTTCCCCCGAATACTTGCGTTCGAACAACAACTTGAAATTGATTTTTTTTAACCGCTTATCAAACGCCGCAATGCAGCAACACGGCATTTTGGCTACGTACATATTGTAAGCGTTGTGTGAGGTACCACACAGCTTCAAACATTCTGCCTTGACAATTTGTAACGCGCCACGTGAAGATTGATTCACGCTTAAAATGTGATTTACATCACAAAAAAAGCCCCGGCATGCCGGGGCTTTGCTCATTACCAGGCCTCAAAAACAGGCTTAAAACGTGATGGACCAGCTGTTGATATAACCGGTATCGCCGGCGCCATTATCGTTTACACGTAACTTCCACGTGCCGTTCAAGGCTTCCGTGGACAGATTGAGACTGACTGTTTTGTTGAGGTTGTCGGTGCCGGCACCGGTACGGTTGTGGATGTTGTACAAGCTGCCATCCGGGGCCACCAGGTCCACTTTCAAGTCGCCTTGATAGGTGTGAACGATGGCAACGGTGACCGATGCATTGCTGGGTGCATTGCCGGTTCGGCCAGACACCGTGATAGGGCTATCCACCGTTACGTTGTCGCTGATCGTGTAGTCGGCAGTATTACTATAGGTTGTGCCGGAAACACCGCCCGCTGCATCGACCAATGCTTTTGCATTGACAATGCCGGCGCCACAACCGCCACTGCATGCCCCCGCAAGCGCATAAGCGGTGCCTTTCAATTGCGTTTCCACTTGCGCTGGCGTGTACATTGCCAGGCCCAAGGCCAGGCGGCGGCTTTGCACCAATGCCACCGCACCGGCTACATGAGGCGATGCCATCGAGGTACCGCTGTAGTTGGTGTAGGTTTCGCTACCCGGTGTCGTGGTGCCGCTATTCATGGTCGAGTAAATCGTCGAACCAGGGCCCGAAACGTCAATCAGCGTTCCGTAGTTTGAAAAACTCGAACGTGCGCTGGCACTGGTCACCGATGCTACCGTTACCACGTTCGCGCAACTTGCCGGCGTAAATCCGGAAGCGTTCGCGTTGCTGTTACCTGCGGCTACAACGATGGTCGTTCCGCGACTCACCGCACTATTGACGGCATTCTGCGTGGTGGTCGGGCAAGCGCCCGAGCCGCCGAGCGACATATTGATCACGTCGGCCGCATTCGCCGCACTTAATGTAGGAACGCCCGATACGGTGCCGCCGGATGACCAGATAATGGCGTCCGCAATATCGGAGGTACTACCACCGCAGGCTGCCAGCGCACGCACCGGCATCACTTTTGCATTGAATGCGGTACCTGCAACACCCTTGGCGTTATTGGTGACGGCCGCAACGGTTCCGGCCACATGCGTGCCATGCCAGCTGGAATTGGAGGCAGCCGAACCCGAATAGCATTGTCCCGCCGTTGTCCAGTCGCCCTGGTCAGCCGGGTTGCTGTCACGGCCGTTGCCGTCACGCGCTGCAGTGGCGTTGCTGACAAAGTCGTAGCCGGCAACGACGTTCGCATTCAAATCGCTGTGCGAAGTAATGCCGGTATCGATAACCGCCACGATAATCCCCGAACCTGTCGCAACATCCCAGGCCTGATTCGCGCGAATGCCGGCATCGGCATCCTGATATCCCCATTGCTGGCTATAGCTCGTGTCATTGGGTGTCAGTGTCGGACGAAGCATCGCATCGATTTCCACATATTCGACATTCGGATTTGCCGCGATTTGCCGCATCAGAGTGGTAGCACCTGCACGATCGAGTTTCACGGATGATTCGATGACATCGGCGCCCAGCGACATCCGACGAACATGGCCAACGGCAAGCGGTTTTACCGCGCTTGATTTCATGCCTTGTTGCAAACGCGCCGACTGCATGAGTTGATGCGTGCGCACCGATGCATCGTCGAGCGCTTTTTGCAAAGTGATTGCGTTTTTCGCTTCAGGCGTACCTTCGCGGTATTTCACGATGAAGCGGTCAAACTGCGTATCCGACCCGATCGCACTCAAATTGACGCGGCTTGGCGCGTCGCCGGTTGCCGCCATCAAACCCGGCGAAGCAAGTGCCAGCGCGGTTGCCAATGCCAGTGTGTTGCGACGAATCGATTGTAAAGTTTTGGTAGTCACGTATTTGTATCCCCGAAAAAGTTGAAAGACATCCGCTTGCGCGGCATCGTGTTTTCTACAACTTGCTTCCGGCCTCCCCCACACCCCCCAGTAACACGACTGCAATCAAGTGAACTCAATATGCAGCTGCAGTGTGAGCTAACGTTGCCCGGACGGCGCAATGAATGAAATGCATGACATATTCACGGCGCGGGATGGACGCTATCTTCCGGACATTGAATTGGTCAAGGTTCGATGCAACACAAATCGCGTGAATCGAATTTCGGCGTGTTTTGTTTAATTTTTTTTACACAAGGCCAAATTAAATCCGATTAATCAATGAATACAACAATAGCGAATGCTTATATCGCGCCTTGATGTTTATGAATGCGCAAATTGTTTCATTCAGCGCATTTGATGATCATGAAAATATGGCGACGCATAAAAAACCCCGGCCGAAGCCGGGGTTTGAATGCCGCATCAACTACGTCGTATCAGAACGTGATTGACCATGAGTTCAGCTTGCCGGTATCGCCGGCAGCGTTGTCATTCACTTGCATTTTCCAGATGCCGTTCAGTGCTTCACTCGACAGATTCAGCGTGACGGTTTTGATCACGTTGTCTGTACCTGCACCAGTACGGTTGTGGATGTTGTACAGGCTGCCATCCGGAGCTACCAGATCCACTTTCAAGTCGCCTTGATAGGTGTGGACAATCGCGACCGTTACCGATGTTGTCGCCGGCGCATTGCCAGTACGGCCAGACACCGTGATCGGGCTATCCACCGTCGTGTTGTCGCTGATAGTGTAGTCCGTGGTGTTGGTGTAGGTTTGCGTTGAACCGCCACCACCGGTGGTGTAACTACCGGTCAGACTGACGCCCGAGAATGCCGAGTAGGCTTTCAAGCGAACGTAATAGGTGCCGGCTTGTGCAGTCGCGATGTTGCAGGTTTCTGCATTACCCGAAGCATAAGGACGGCAGTCATACACGGTGTCGGTAGGAGCACTACCAAACTTCACATACATATCGGAATCACCGGTACCACCGGCGGTCACGAACTTCAGACCGGTAGCACCGGCAGGAACGACCATCGTGTAGTTGACCGTTCCACCCGTCGCAGCGGAAAGACCCGTTGCCGCAACACCATTGGTCAACACGCTGCCGCCGCTGGTAGCAACGGTGACGGATTTGGTAACGCTATTGGTCGCGCCACCGTTATCGGTAACGGTCAGCACAACGCTGTACGTTCCTGCTGCCGCGTAGGTTTTGCTCGGATTGGTCGCCGTCGATGTGGTGCCATCGCCAAAATTCCAGCTGCGCGAAGCGATCGTGCCATCACTGTCGGTTGAGCTATCGGTGAATGTTGCGGTAAGACCACTGGTTGCTGAACTGAAGTTCGCAGTCGGAGCAACATTGCTTGGAGTACCGCCCGCTGCGTCGACAGCTGCCTTCGCATTCAGGATGCCCGCACCAATCGGCTGCGATGGCGTGGATGGAAATGCACGTGCGGAAGTCTTCAACAAGGTTTCCATTTGTGCAGGCGTATATTGCGCCAAACCGACAGCATTACGACGAGCCTGTACGAGTGCGATAACGCCTGCGACATGCGGCGTTGCCATCGAAGTGCCGCTATAGGAAGCATAGCTTTCACTGCCAGGACCTTGCGTGCCCGAATTCAATGTCGAGGTAATACTTGAACCCGGCGCAGCAATATCAACGCCCGCGCCATAGTTGGAGAAGCTGGAACGTGAACCTGTGCTGGTAATCGAACCAACGGCAATCACGTTTGCGCAGTTGGCGGGCGATGAACCGGACACATTGGCATTGTCGTTACCGGCCGCGATCGCAAGCGTGGTGCCATTGGCGACCGCCGTGTTAATCGCCGCTTGGGTGGTTGCGCCGCAGGCACCGGAACCGCCAAGACTCAAATTGATGGCATCGGCGGGATTTGCGTTGGCAGGAATGCCGCTGACGGTACCGCCCGAAGCCCAGATCATGGCGTCGGCAATATCCGAATCATAGCCACCGCAAGTACCGAGTACGCGCACTGGAACCACCTTCGCGCTGAATGCGGTACCGGCAACTCCTTTGGCGTTATTGGTCAATGCTGCAACGGTGCCGGCAACGTGCGTGCCGTGCCAGCTGGAGCTCGATGCGGCAGAGCCGGAATAACATGCGCCGGCAGTCGTCCAGTCGCCTGGGTCCGCCGGATTGGAATCACGGCCATCGCCGTCGTTTGAAACCGCGGTGTCGATGATGAAATCGTAACCGGGCAAAATATTGGCGCCCAAATCGCTGTGCGTGGCGATACCGGTGTCGAGCACCGCTACGACCGAACCAGCGCCACTGGTGATATCCCAGGCTTCGTTAGCTTTGATGCCGCCGTTACCGCCCTGGAAACCCCATTGGCTTGTGTAGTTGGGATCGTTTGGCGTGAGGAAAGGACGGTTACGACGATCGATTTCGACGTATTCGACATTCGGATTGCTTGCAATTTGGCGCATCAGAATCGTCGCGCCGGCGCGATCCAGTTTTTCGGATGCGGTAACCACATCGGCGCCTTGCGTCATGCGACGGAAGTGCGACATCGCCAGCGGTTTCAATGATTTGGTTTGCACGCCGCTTTGCAGACGTGAAGATTGGATCAACTGCTGAGCGCGAACAGAAGCATCATTCAGTGATTTTTGCACCGTGGTTACGTTTGCCGCTTCCGGCGTACCGCTACGATACTTGACGATGAAACGGTCAAATTGGGTATCCGATTGCAGGGCGCCCAACAGGACGCGGGGAGCTGGCTGGGTATTGCCTGCCGCCATGACGGCGGAAGTACTTAACGCTAATGCCGTAGCAACGACCAATGCATTACGGCGAAGCGAATTTATATTCTTTGTGATCACGTATTTGTACCCCGAAAAAGTTGAAAGACTTCCGCTTGCGCGGCATTTATTGCTTGACCAACTTCATTCCGGCCCCCCACCCCCAAAACACACACTCTCCCTGTCGAAGCAACTGCCTCACTGGGAAAGGTGGTAGAGCTTTCGTGCCCGGACGACGCCAATTACGTGGCTTGTAACATCACGTAACATCGCGTGACATGGAACCTAACGTGACGCAGTTCACAGGTCACGCTGCACTGCAACATAGCTGCAATAGTGGGAATTTCGTTCGATTTTCTTTACAAATACGTAACCCGTGAAGTGTAAATCACTACACTTTGGCGACATTTTTTTAGATGTAAAATTTTTGTTCTTGCTGAATGCGCAGCATTTTTAAACGAACAATACCGAGACGTTTTTTCGTGTATTTCATGCATCGCGAAACTGTAATTATTTTTTTTGACCGGCCATAAAAAACCCCGGCCGAAGCCGGGGTTTGAGTGACGCATCAACGACGTTCGATTAGAACGTGATCGACCATGAGTTCAGCTTGCCGGTATCGCCGGCAGCGTTGTCATTGACTTGCATTTTCCAGGTGCCGTTCAGTGCTTCGCTCGACAGATTCAGCGTGACGGTTTTGATCACGTTGTCTGTACCTGCACCGGTACGGTTATGGATGTTGTACAGGCTGCCATCCGGAGCCACCAGGTCCACTTTCAAGTCGCCTTGATAGGTGTGGGTGATGTTGACCGAAACCGAAGCCGTGGTTGGCGCGTTACCGGTACGACCACTGACCGTGATGGGCGAAGTGATAGTGGTGTTGTCACCGATATTCACGACCGTTGCGTTGCTGTAGGTTTGCGTTGTACCGCCGCCACCGCCGGTGGTGTAGCTACCGGTCAGACTTGCACCCGAGAATGCCGAATAGGCTTTCAAGCGAACGTAGTAGGTACCCGCTTGTGCGGTCGCGATGTTGCAGGTTTCCGCATTACCCGAAGCATATGGGCGGCAGTCATACACGGTGTCGGTAGGAGCACTGCCGAATTTGACGTACATGTCCAGATCACCCGTACCGCCGGAGGTTACGAACTTCAGACCGGTTGCGCCCGCTGGCACGACCAATGTGTAGTTCACTTCGCCGCCAGCTGCAGCAGAAATGCCCGTTTTGGCAACGCCGTTGGTCAAAGGACCACCGGTTGTGCCGCCACCGCCCGTACCGGCGCAGCTTACGCCGACAGCGGTGAACGCTGCAGTGACGTCGGCTTTGGTGAAGCCCAGATCGGTAGCGGCAGTTTCTACACCGCAAGCGCCGGTGTTGAAGGTGCTGCTGGCAGTCCAGTACAGGTCGTTTGCACGAGCGAATACTTTAAATGCCTTTGGCGTGTCCCAACCTGCAGTGGTTGCCAGCTTGTAGAAAGCCTTGTTGTAAACGCCGGACGAATAGTGGACGTCGAGGCTGCTGGTGTAGTTGGCAGCGTTGTCGATCGAGGCGCCGTCTTGTGGCGGGTTAGCCATGTAACGCAGTGCGCCGGTGGCTTTGAAAATATCCGGGCCGACAAGAAAATCATTGCTGCCTTTCCAGAAATATTCAGTCGCTTCGCCACCCATATCGGAGAAGGCTTCGTTCATGCCGCCGGATTGACCGGAGTAAGTAAGATTCGAGTTTTGCTCGGTGAAGCCGTGCGAGACTTCGTGGCCGGCAACATCGACGCTGACCAGAGGGTAGAACGTGCTGGCGCCGTCACCGAAAGACATATTGGTGCCGTTCCAGAACGCGTTTTCGTAATTGCTGCCGTAATGCACGCGCATGATCAGCTGGAACGTCAACGCCGGACGGCCAAGATACGCACGATACATGTTTTGAATAACGCCGCCGAAGTAATGCGCATCGTTGATCGGAGCGAATGCACCGTTGATGGCTTTGGTCGTGTTGCGTGGGCATGTATAGGAGAACGCAGTGGTGCTGGTTCCGGTACTGCCGTTGAGGTTGACCGATTTCACATCGGTGTTGTTCATGGTGCAAGTGGTACCTGATTGCGTGACATCCAGGTAACCATATTTACCACCCGAACCCCACTCGTATTGGCCGGTTTTGCTATTGCCGCCAGGACCGGTACCCACTGCTGCGTGTGCCAAGCCTTCCCATTTTTTCAACAGTTGGCCGGTCTGCGCATCAAAGATCATCATTGGACGCGTCGGTGCACCGCCGCCTGGACGATCAGCGAAGAAAGAAACGACATAAGCCATGCGTGCCTTGTTGTCGTCGCCGATGAAAATCATTTGGCGGGTCGATTCGTTTTCGATTTTCATCGAAGCAAGACGGGCACCCAATGCTTTTTGTTTCGCCATCGTGGTGACGGCGGATTTTGCCATCAGCTTGCGACCAGCGGTTCTGTCCAGATCCGTTGCAAGATCACCAACGGCGTTGCCGAACAGCGTACGCACTGCACCGGTCTTGGTTTCGCTGACGATAACTTGCTCGCCCCAAACCGGAACGCCGCGGAAAGTTTGCTGATAGCGGTAATGGCGGGTGCCATCGTTATCGGTTTTGCTTGTCAGAACTTCGAGTTTTGAATCGACATCCATGCCGAGTAATTCAGCGTGGCGATCTTTCGCCAGCTTTGCAGCGCCGCCGACTTTGGTACTGGCGACCTGATATTGCGTATTGAGTTGTGCAGCGTTTACTTTTTGCAGATCAACGCGTGTTGCAGCATTTGCGGATACGGCAGCAAAGGCAAGCACTAATGGCGAAAGAGCAATGATGCTCGTCGCACGGTGGCGATTCAATTTCATGTTGCGATGTCCCCGGTAGAAAAGAAAAAAACCGCTTTCGCGGAAATGTTTTATCTAAACTCCGTCCGGACCCCCACCCCCCGATGCGCAAACTTTTGTTGAAGACAAGCTTCATCGAATAAGGGTTTGAGCATGGGCTTTCGCGCCCGGACGATGTGATGCAATTCACAAAGACATCACACGGAACAGAACCTAACGTGACCCAGTTCACAGGTCACGCCGCACTGCAACAAATATGAAATTGGCCGGGATTTGTTGAATTTACTTGACGAGCTACGTCAATTGTATTCTCTGGCTCAACAAATCACCTGGATCCGAAGGTTTTGAAAGTCTTTGGTTTGCGTGATTGCGCAAACGCCCCTGTCAACAGAAGCAAAGGCCCGCCGTAATAGGACACAAGACCATACCAGGGCATTGCCTTGAACAAGTCATCCAGGGCCGTCAAAGGGCTTGCTTGCATTGCGGCAAACAAATCACCGGCTTGGCCATGGGCAAACTGTGCAGCCGAATCCTGCCAGCCCAGCATGTTTAAAATGCCGTGCCCGGCACTGATATATGACCAGGCAATGAAACTGAAAGTCGATGCCCGCTCTTGCACCAGTCCACCCACCTCGGACGTGCTGGCGATACCGCCCCAAAAATAAAGGCTGTAAAGCAGCATGGAAGCACCAGCGATAAAACAGAACGGCACCCAAAATCGTTTCATGGCAACTCCCTCGCTGTGATGCGCGAATTTATAGCATACCGGTTTCGAGACGCGCAGCGTCCGACATCATGCTTTGATTCCACGGCGGATCGAAGACCAAATCCACATCGGCTTCCGAGACAGTCGGAACCCGTTCCACCTTCGTCCTGACATCATCGACCAGAATATCGCCCATCCCGCAAGCCGGCGCTGTCAGCGTCATTTTGATATTCACTTTGCGCGTGCCATCTTCAAGACGCTCGATATCGCAATCGTATACAAGGCCCAGCTCTACCACGTTGATTGGTATTTCAGGATCGAAACAGGTGCGCAGCTGTTTCCACACTAATACTTCCACTGCGTCATCGTCCGCTTCGTTCTCCAGTTGCAATGCTTCGGGAGGGTCTTTGCCGATAGCGTCGGCATCCTCGCCGGCAACGCGGAATAGATTGCCCTCCACGAATACCGTGAACGAGCCTCCCAGCGCCTGCGTGATATAGCCGACGCTGCCCGCGGGCAAGGTCACTTTCTCGCCCTGCGGTACAAGCACGGCGGCGCAATCGCGTTCAAACTTTACCGGCTCACTGGTTCTGGAATAGCTCACGGAATTCCTATCGCAACATTCGAAGATGGGCTATTTTAACGTTTGTTGATGTCAGGGCGGCGTTTTGTCGGAAAAATCTCACAAGTCGTGGTTCTGGCCTGCTCTGGCCTGGTGTTTTGGCGTATTGGCCATGACCGGAATATGGCTCAGCGTAAGCGCATGGCTTAACGCCCCCTGCCTCTGGATGGCGATCATTGCCGTATTGGATATCGCGCTGGTCCTCCGCTTTACTGGCATCGATGCCGGCTGGCCGCGTTTGGCAGGCATTTTATCGGGCACGGCGATCATCATTCTGGCCAGCCAGTGGCTGATCGCGGCGAACGCCTTTGCCCTGATGCTGGGATTATTGCCGCTCGATGCAGCTCGGATGATTGGCCCGGTACTGGTATCGGAATTCAGCCGCCTCAGAATCACCCGAACGGAATTGATCTATCCCGCGCTGGCAATCGTGCTTGCACTGTATCTGGGAATGCATCGCCGAAAATGAAACATCGCGCTCAAGGCGCGATGTTTTCAACCCGGATAGCGGAAAACTTAGTGTCCGCCATCCAGCGCTTTCAATTCCGAAATCAGCTGCGCGATCGCGGCACCGCCGTCGCCGTAAAGCATGCGGGTGTTGTCCTGGTAGAACAGCGCGTTTTCGATGCCGGCAAAACCGGTACCCTTGCCGCGTTTGATCACGATCGTATTTTTCGACAGCGAGACATCGAGAATCGGCATGCCGTAAATCGGCGAGGCCGGATCGGTTTTCGCGACCGGATTCACCACGTCGTTCGCGCCAATCACCAGACTGACGTCGGTATTCGGAAATTCCGGATTGATATCGTCCATATCGGCAATCAAGTCGTACGGAACGCCGGCTTCGGCGAGCAAGCGCTTGGCCTCCTCGCGTTGCTTGTCGATGTCGGCGCCGAAGCCTGGAAGCTTGGCCATCTCTTCCTGAGAATATTCGCCGAGCGTGCCCGGCGGCGTGCTGGCCGCCACCCGGCATGTCCCCGACGGCCTGCTCCTGACCCCTGGCCTCGAAGACACCGACGCCGTGCTGGCGCGGCTGCGTTCCGGGACGGCCCCGACCTCCGCGCCCGA
>CAZPCE010000068.1:0-2790 GCA_964584915.1 uncultured Arenimonas sp.
CAAGGGCTTCAATCGACCATCGGCGAAGTGTTCCAGCAACCACAACATGCCCTCGCGCAGCATGGTCGCGTGTTCGGAAAGAAAGCTCAAATTCGCAGCGAGTACGCTGCGGTTTTCCTGCGTCATTTTCAATGGACTGAAACGCGGTGTGCGCAGCCAATCCCAGGCAAGTTTTAGCCAATTCAATCGGCCATTATTCGGCAGCATGCTGGCGAAACCGTAGATGCAAAGTTTGCCCATCGGTGCGAGGTGTTTGTAACTTTCGCCCAATGTGCTGACGCCGTTGGCATCGAAGATCGCATCGAAACCTTTCGGTGCCAGTCGCTCCGTTTCTTTCCACAAATCCTGTTCGCTTTTGACGATCACGGCATCGGCGCCCATTGCAAGGCAGGCGTTGCGTTTATGCGCGGAGCCAATGACACCGATAACGCGGACGCCGGCGAGTTTTCCGAGTTGCACGAGAGCGGAACCCACGCCACCGGCGGCCGAATGCACTAACCAGGTATCGCCAGCGCTGGGATTGACTTGTCGATGTGCCATAAACCAGGCGGTCAGAAACACGGTTGGCAAGCTTGCTGCCTGTTCGAAACTCAGGTTTTCCGGCATCCGGAATAGTCGAGTTGTATCGAGCACGATATGACTGGCGTAACCACCGAACAACGTCACACCGATAATCTTGTCGCCAGTTTTATATTCACTGATATCGGGATGGGCTTCGATAACTTCGCCGGCAATTTCAAAGCCCGGTGTAATCGGATAACCATGCAAACGCTTGGCCGATTCATACAAGCCCATGCGGATAATGCCGTCCGCGTAATTCAAACCGGCAGCGTGAACTTTAATCAAGACCTGGTTTTTTTGAAGCTGCGGAGTTTGAAACTCAACCAGTTTCAAAACATCGTAATGCCCGGGTTTTTCAATGATGATTTTTTGCATGAGACAAATCTATCATGCGTAGCCCGGGTCATGGCTCCACCAGACCCCGGGGATACTTCTCCACAATTAAAAAAGGCCGGCTTATTCAAGCCGGCCCCCGAGTGCATAAGCAACTCAAACTGTTACAGAATCTCGTGTTTCCCCGGGTCGATGCAGCGTGACCCGGGCTACATCAACCGCGTTGAGCCGATGGGTCACGACGCTTCGGGCCATTGCCGGCTCCGTGTTTTTTCGGACCAGCGTGCGCATGCGATGCTGGTTGGCCGGTTTTACCCGGGGCAGCGTGCGGACGACGACCGCGTTTTTGCGGCGGACGATCACCGCCCGGACGCGGGCTATTGTTCGCCGGACGACCGGAATCATTACCCATGCGAATCGCACGGCTGGCTTCGAAGCCTGGCACGGTAATCATTTCGATATCGGCTTTCAGCACGCGATGAATCGCGCGCAATAATTGTGCTTCTTCCGGAGCGACCAAAGAGATCGCTTCGCCAGTAGCACCGGCACGGCCGGTACGACCAATGCGGTGAATGTAATCTTCAGCCACCATCGGCAGGTCATAGTTGATCACGACCGGCAGTTGAGGAATATCCAGACCACGGGCGGCAACGTCGGTGGCAACCAGAACACGGGCTTTACCGGATTTGAAATCATTCAATGCTTTCAAACGTTGTGCCTGCGACTTGTTGCCGTGAATCGCCACGGAACGAATGCCGGCTTTTTCCAGATGTTCGGCCAGACGATTGCAACCATGCTTGGTTTTACCGAATACCAGGATTTGTTCCTGATAACGTTCGGCCAGCATTTGCGTCAGCAGGTCGCGCTTACGGCCGGTATCGACCGGATGTGCGCGATGGCTGACCGAGGAAGCAACGGCGTTTTGTGCCGAGACTTGAACCTGGCTTGGATTTTTCAGGAAATCGATCGCGAGTTTCTTGATTTGATCTTCGAAGGTGGCCGAGAACAACAAGGTTTGACGCACTTTCGGCAAATAGGTCAGCACGCGACGGATGGCAGGCAGGAAGCCCATATCCAGCATGCGGTCGGCTTCGTCGAGTACCAGCATCTGGACATCGCCCAATTGCAGCGTGCCTTGTTCGATGTGATCAATCAGGCGACCCGGTGTTGCCACCAGAATATCAACGCCACGACGCAATGCGTCGATTTGCGGGCTCATGCCGGCGCCGCCGTAAACAACGGTCGAAGGCATACGCAGATATTTACCGTACTTGCGGATGCTGTCGTGCACTTGCACGGCGAGTTCGCGGGTCGGGGTAAGGATCAGGGCGCGCGGACGACGCGATTGACGTGGTGTGGTGAGTTCGCTGATGCGTTGAAGCATCGGCAATGCAAACGCGGCCGTTTTACCGGTACCGGTTTGTGCGCCGCCGAGCAGATCGCGGCCGGCAAGAATGAGAGGAATCGCTTCGGCCTGGATTGGCGTGGCGGTGGTGTAATTACTTTCGGACAGCGCGCGCAGCAGCGCGGGCGATAGCCCAAGCGTTTCAAAAGACATGTGTAACTCCGTTGTACCCGGAGCTTTCCCTGAAACCGTGCTCGGAGCGTAATATTTCGCCTTGGAATGAAATCAGACTAGGCGGTTTGCGCGACGAAACGTACGGGAGAGGTGGCTTGTTCGGTCCTTGGACCGCCGGCCAGCCAAGGGGACAACGAACCCGGAGCAGCAAACGGGGCGAATTATGCACTACCGGCCCGGCATTTACCAGCTAAATATTGATTATTAAACGGATTTTCAGAGAATACGCCTTAACTGACGGGTAATAGCGCGAACGACAACCTATACTTTTGTCCTGAATTTACCCAACAAAGGCGCGACAAATGACTGGAATCAGC
>CAZPCE010000068.1:2800-5909 GCA_964584915.1 uncultured Arenimonas sp.
TGCGGCAATCAAATGGTATTGCAGGCACCGACCGGCTCCCCCGAATGCGAAAGTTGCGGTGAAACCAGCAAGCACACATGGCTTGACGCCATGGATTTTTGTCGAGTCGAAGAGCTTGTTAGAGGTGAGACCGGCAACAAGCATTTGATGGGGTTTATGACAGCTACATCAAACTCGGAAGTCGTTGACGATGTGCAGTGCCAGCACTGTAAAAAGACCATTCATCCAGACATTGATATCGCAACAGTGCAGGATTACCGGTGTGAACACTGCCAGGAAAAAATAACGTTTCAGGCAATACGGTCTGTTGACGGCCTGGTTTTTTACCGCTTTTTCAGGGGTGAAAAAATCAATGGCGAAAGTACGGCACTGATTGCCGTGCGTTGTGTTTCCTGCGGTGCTCCGCTACAAGTCGATGCATGCGAGACGCATTATCCTTGCAGTTTTTGTGAGGTGGAAAACGTGCTGCCGCCAAGCTTGCGGCAAAAAAAAGTACTGGACGATGTATTTATCGGAGTCAGGAAAAAAGAGTAGTCGAGGGCTTCGGCTGCTCCGACAACAATGGGTTGGATCACATCAGCACGCGTTTTGCCCCGACGTAAAATTTCGTCCAGTAAGGTGTATTCAGTTTGTCGATGCGAACCACCCCGCCTGTGCTCGGCGCATGCACGAAACGGTTTTCGCCCACGTAAATGCCGATATGACTGACGCGGCCACCGCGGGAGTTGAAATAGATCAAGTCACCGGCCTGTAAATCGTCACGATCAACGGCTTTTGCGTCGATATCGATCAGCTCGCGGGTAGTGCGGGGCAATCTCAAGCCGGCGGCTTCGTTAAAGACAAAGCCAATCAATCCGCTGCAATCAAAACCAGTTTCAGGCTGCGTGCCGCCATACCGATAGGGCGTGCCCACCAGACTTATCGCACGAATAATGACTTCGTTGCTGACCTGGCTTAGATCGCGCACTTCAGTGCTGTCGGCATCTTCCAGACGGTGCGATTGCATGCTTTCAACGCTTTCGCGCGGCTTTTGGGTGGTGGCGCAGGCGCTAAGCAAGCACATGAGAAAAGCCGAAGAAAGTCCTAAAAACCGCGATTTTGCTGGCAATAAAGTCATTGTCTGGGGATAATGCGCGTCCGAATACATGGCCCGATTTTGCCTTAATGGGCCCATTACATTGATAAATTAGGGTTAAAAATGAAAATCGAGAAAAATTCCGTCGTGCATTTCCATTATTCCGTTGCCGAGCCGGGCATGCCGCAATTGGAAAGTTCGCATGATCGCGATGCAATGGCGATCCTGATCGGCCATGGCAATATTATTCCGGGTCTGGAAGAAGCAATGATCGGACGCGAAGCAGGCGAAAAATTCTCGATTACCGTTACGCCTGATCAAGCCTACGGTGAACGCCAGGATGGTTTGAACCAGCGCGTGCCGCGCAAGCATTTCAAAAACGCCAAGATTGTTCCCGGCATGCAAGTGGTATTGCCGACCAGCATGGGCCCGCGTCCGATGACGGTATTGAAAGTCGGCGTAAGCGTGGTCGATGTCGATTTGAATCATCCGATGGCCGGCAAGACGCTCAATTTCGAAACCGATATCATCTCGGTACGTGAAGCCACTGCCGAAGAACTTGAGCACGGCCATGTTCATGGTGATGGCGGCGTGCAACACTAAACAGAGTCAACACAGGGGATTGTCGGCATGCATAACCCGCTTATTACCGCCGAAATCCCCGTTACCACATCCTTGAAAAAACTAGCCCGGATCGAAGTGCTGGACGTGCTTCGCGGGTTTGCTCTGCTCGGTATTTTCCTGATGAATATCGAGTATTTCAATCGCCCGATACAGGAGTTTGGCTTGGGAATTCCGGCCGGGACGGTCGGGTTGGATTACGCCGTTGCACGGCTGACCGAAATTTTCGTGACAGGTAAATTCTGGATACTGTTCTCGATGTTGTTCGGCATGGGTTTTGTCGTCATGCAAACGCAACTGACGCAGGATGGCCGGCCATTTGAAACCATATACCTCCGCAGAACCGCGGCGCTGATGGTTTTTGGCCTGCTGCACACCGCATTCCTGTGGCCTGGCGACATTCTCCATTCCTATGCTCTGGTCGCTTTCGTTTTCATGTGGTTGCCTATGATTTCCGTACCCGCCAACGCTTTTCTGGGTACCGGTTTTTATTACGCTCCCGCTTTCCTGTTGCTGTTGTCCGGTTTGATGTCTTCTTCGATGACTACCGATCAAATGGCAGCGGCAACCAAAGACTCGGCCGACACTGCAGAGCTTGCATTGCAGGCAGCACGGGCCTATTCCACCGGTGATTACTGGCGAATCACGCAACAGCGCTGGCAGGATTTCATGACGATGCTGAATTACGAAACCTTCGTTTTTATCGGAGCGCTCGGCATCTTCCTGATTGGGGCGGGCATCATGCGCTCCGGGCGTTTACTGGATTTGACGGGGAATAGATCTTTTTTTCTGAAAGCCATGGCCATCAATGCGACCATCGCGGTTTTGTTTATCGGTTCGGCGCAATTATTTGCCGGCAATGACAGCTCGGACGATCAGGGAACGATTGCCGACGCGTTGATGATGTTCGGCAACTTGCCGCTGAGCCTGTTTTATCTCTGCACGATTGCACTCGCGATGAGCACTCCTCTCGGCGGTAAAATTCTCGGACTTTTAGCGCCTGCAGGCAAAATGGCGCTCACCAATTATCTGATGCAATCACTGATAGCCAGCTGGGTGTTTTACGGGTATGGCTTGGGCTTGTGGGCGCAATGGGGGCGTGCCCATTTGGCATTATTCGTTATCCTGGTCTACATCGCGCAAGTTGTTTGCAGCCACGTCTGGTTGCGGTATTTCCGTTATGGTCCGATGGAATGGTTTTGGCGTGCGCTGACTTATTGGTCATTGCCGACGATGCGAGTAGATGCGAGCCATGCTCTGAATTAGAAGTTACAATTCCGGAATGCAAAAAAACAAGCCAGATGTCCTGATTTTGGGTGGTGGAGTCATAGGTCTGGCCTGTGCTTATTACTTGCTGAAAGCCGGTCGCAGCGTCTGCGTGTTGGAGCGCGACACCATCGGCTCCGCTACCTC
>CAZPCE010000068.1:6009-8009 GCA_964584915.1 uncultured Arenimonas sp.
AAGCCGGTCGCAGCGTCTGCGTGTTGGAGCGCGACACCATCGGCTCCGCTACCTCATTGGGCAATTGCGGAACGATCACCCCCAGCCATATTCCTCCGCTTGCCGCACCGGGCATGGTGGTGAAAGCCATGAAGTGGATGCTCACGCCGGACGCTCCGTTTTACGTCAAGCCGACGCTGGATCCGCAACTGATAGCGTGGCTGATGAAATTCGCCGCTCGCTGCAACGATAAGGACTGGCGCGCCAGTTCGCTGGCTAAAATGGATTTACTGCACAACTCCCGCCACTTGATAGAAGAAATCGTGAAGCAGGAAAAGCTGGACTGCGAGTTTGGTGCAACCGGCATGCACAACGTTTACAGGTCGCAGGCCGGATTCGAGAAGGCTGCCAAAGAAGCCGAAGCGGTGCGTGAATTCGGTCTGGAACCGCGGATTTTGTCCGGTGCAGAGCTGGCCAAAGACGAGCCCGCATTGAAACCCGGCATGGCGGGCGCAGTGCATTATCCTGGCGACGCGCATCTGCGGCCGGATCGCTATACGGCAGAGCTGGCGCGGGTTGTAAAACAACTGGGCGGATTGATTATCGAGCAATGTGAAGTGCTGGCCATTGAAACCGGCGATGGCAGGGTAGAGAAAATAACGACGTCGCTTGGCCAATACCAGGCGCAGGATTATTTGTTTGCATTGGGTCCATGGTCGCCATCGATGATGAAATCACTCGGCATCCATTTGCCGGTGCAGCCGGGCAAGGGCTATTCGATTACCTATACGCGACCGCTCCTTGCACCCAAACGACCGATTGTCTTGAAAGAACGAAGTGTGTGTGTCACGACATGGGGGAGTGGCTATCGTCTCGGCAGTACGATGGAATTTTCCGGTTACGACGATCGCTTGAATCGTCGTCGTCTCGATGCCCTGGAACGCGGTGCGAGCGAATATCTGCATGAAGCCGTTGGTCCGTTAAAGCTGGAGGAGTGGTTCGGCTGGCGGCCGATGACCTGGGACGACTTGCCGGTGCTTGGCGCAACGCCGAAGTTGAAAAACGGTTGGTTGGCCACGGGACATGGCATGCTGGGCGTCAGCATGTCGGCGGTTACCGGGCATTTGTTGGCGGATATGATTTGCCGACGAACACCGATCATCGATCCGATCCCGTATTCCCTTCAAAGGTTTTGATCCGATGACAGACGACACTTTTCATGTTCATTCAGGCACCAGTCCTTTGTTGATCAGCTTGCCGCACGACGGCAGTGCCATACCGGAAGCATTGCAGGCGCGGATGCACCCAGAAGCGCGTTCGGCACCGGATACCGATTGGCATGTGAGCCGCCTGTACGATTTCGCAAAATCGTTAGGCGCAACGATTCTTCAGCCGCGATATTCGCGATACGTGATTGATCTGAACCGTCCGCCGGACGATGTCAGTCTGTATCCCGGACAAAACACCACCGGCTTGTGTCCGATGAAGCAATTCAGCGGCGAGCCCGTGTATCTGGAAGGTCACTGGCCGAGCGAGCATGAAATCAATTCGCGCATCGAGCATTACTGGCGTCCGTATCATCATGCCTTGAAAACGCAAATCGCGCGCCTGCATTTTTTGCATGGGCGGGTATTACTGTGGGAAGGCCACTCGATTAAATCGCGGGTGCCGTTTCTATTCGAGGGCGAGCTGCCGGATTTCAATATCGGTACGGTTGATGGCACCAGCTGCAAACCGGAGACGCAAAACGCGATCGAAAAAATATTGTCGGAACAAACGAGATTCACATCGGTAAGCAATGGCCGATTCAAGGGCGGCTATATCACACGCAATTACTGCGACGTGGCCGATAATATCGAAACCGTGCAGTTGGAGCTCTCGCAAACGACTTACATGGATGAACAAAGCCTTGAATACGACGATGCGAAGGCGGGGCATGTGCAGGCCGTCATACGAAAGTTCTTCGACGCGGTCCTATAAGCTGCGCGCGTCGCGCAACGGTGCGCCATAGGCGCACCCTA
>CAZPCE010000068.1:8019-11367 GCA_964584915.1 uncultured Arenimonas sp.
GCCTTAATACGGAAATGTTTTGATGCGATTCTCTAATCCCGTTTTCTTATGAGCGTGATATAGGCAAGTACAACTGTCAAAACAACAAGAATGACGAGTATTAGATAGAAGCCGCCTTTGTCTCCTGCGAGTGGAATGCCACCGACATTCATGCCAAACAAGCCTGTGGTCAGGTTGATGGGCAATGCAAGCACTGTTACCACCGTAAGGACGAACAATGTGCGGTTCGTTTGTTCATAAACCAGTGCAGTCAGCTCTTCCTGAAGCAATTTGACTCGTTCGACCAAGGCCGTCGAGTCGCCGACAGCCGCCGAGAACTCTTCGGCTGCTTGTCGCAAGTCTTGAATGTCGTCTTCGGTAAACCAGTCAGGCGGCCGGTTAAGCAATCGGAAAAGTGCGGCAGGTTCCGGTGCAAGAAGACGTTGTAATCGAACCAAAACGCGTCGTAGCGAACCGAGTTGGCTGCGGTTTATTGAAACACGATTGGCCAATAATTGATCTTCGATCTGGTCTACGCGTGCAGTCGATTGCCGCAGGATATCAACCAGTACATGGGCCTGGTCCTGCAGCAACTGCGCCAATAGTTCCGATGGAGAACGGAAGATTTTGTTTGCTCGCACCGCAGCTCGTAAATGATCGATCGAGCGCAGTGGCCGAAGTCGAGCACTTATCAGGCAGTACTGATCAATGCACAGGCTCGTGCTCGAAATTGCGGAAGAGTCCAGCGTGAAATCAAAAAGCACATCGTTAATGACTGCGACGAGCGATTCTTCATCTTGCTCGACGCGAGTGGAGCCTGCATTGCTGTTCAAGGATTCATAATAGCCCTCGGGCAGTTTCAGATTCCGTTGCATCCAGGTTCTGGAAGACGAATTGGAGAGCGAGAAATGAAGCCATAGAAATTCGCCATTATTCCTGGAATCGGGAGATGCCAATACTTCAAGCGTTTCCTCGGACGTGATGAGCCTGGCGGGTAGGTCTGGCGCGAAAAGATAACCCCAAACCATGCCGTGCTCATCGGAGCCGTAGCTGGTATCAAGTTTCTGGCTCATATTTTGACAACCAATGTTTGTTGATGAATTGTCGGCGAGTTTTAATTGAGGCAGCCGTAATATCAGATCTCCAGCGACGCCATATCGCCCTTCAATTCCAGCCAGGCTTTGCGATCACTCGCACGTTTTTTCGATAGCAGCATGTCCATCAGTGATTTCGTCTCCGCTGCATCATCGACCGTGAGTTGCACCAGACGGCGGGTATCGGGATGGATGGTCGATTCCCGCAATTGCGAAGGATTCATTTCACCCAGGCCTTTGAAGCGGGTCACGTTTACCTGGCCGCGCATTTTTTCTTTTTCTATGCGTTCCAGCAGGATGCGTTTTTCTTCTTCGTCCAATGCATAGAAAACCTGCTTGCCCACATCGACGCGGAACAAGGGTGGCATGGCGACAAAGATATTGCCGGCTTTCACCAGGGCCGGGAAATGCTTGAGGAACAGGGCGCAAAGCAATGTCGCGATATGCAAGCCATCGGAGTCGGCATCGGCCAGAATCACCACCTTGCCATAACGCAGGCCATCGATTTTATCCACGCCCGGATCGCAACCAATCGCAACGGCAAGATCATGCACTTCGTTTGAAGCCAGCACGCCACCGCTTTCCACTTCCCAGGTATTCAGGATTTTCCCGCGCAGCGGCAGGATGGCCTGGAAGTCTTTGTCGCGCGCCTGTTTTGCCGAACCGCCGGCGGAATCGCCTTCGACCAGGAACAATTCGGTGCGCGATAAGTCCTGCGAAATGCAGTCGGCCAATTTACCGGGCAGGGCGGGACCCTGGGTGATTTTCTTGCGGACGATTTGTTTTTCGGTTTTCAGGCGGGCTGCGGCACGCTCAATCGCGATTTGCGCGATACGTTCGCCAAGTTCCGTATGCGTATTCAACCAGAGAGAAAAGGCATCATGCGATGCGCCTTCGACAAAACCGGCAGCTTGTCTTGAAGACAAGCGTTCCTTGGTTTGACCGGAGAATTGCGGATCGGCCATTTTTACCGACAGCACATAGCTGACGCGATCCCACACGTCTTCCGGCGCCAGTTTCACGCCACGCGGCAACAGGTTGCGGAAATCGCAGAACTCACGCAGTGCATCGGTGAAGCCGCTGCGCAATCCATTCACGTGCGTACCGCCTTGCGCGGTCGGAATAAGGTTGACGTAACTTTCCTGCACCAATTCGCCTTCCGGCAACCAGGCCACGGCCCAGTCCACCACTTCGGTGTCCTTGCTTAGATTGCCAACGAAAAGCTCATTCGGAATGTATTCGCGATTGACCAATTCGCCGCGCAGATAATCGCTCAAGCCATCTTCATAAAACCATTCGTTGCGTTCGCCCGTGGCTTCGTCGAACAACTTGACGGTCAGGCCTGGGCACAGCACGGCTTTCGCACGCAGCAAGTGGCGCAAGGCGCGCACGGCATATTTTGGCGTATCGAAATATTTGGCGTCGGCCCAGAACCGAACGCGGGTGCCGGTATTGCGTTTGCCAACGGTATTGACTATTTCCAGTGGCGACGTGCGATCGCCGTTCTGGAATTCCATCCGGTATTCGTTGCCATCGCGCTTGATAAAGACTTCGACTTTTTTCGATAGCGCGTTCACCACGCTGACACCGACGCCGTGCAAACCGCCGGAAAAGGTGTAGTTTTTGTTCGAGAATTTTCCGCCTGCGTGCAGACGGGTAAGAATCAATTCAACGCCGGGAATTTTTTCTTCCGGGTGGATATCGACCGGCATGCCGCGGCCATCGTCGCTGACTTCGCAGCTGCCGTCGGCATAAAGCGTGACTTCCACCGTTTTCGCGTGGCCGGCGAGGGCCTCGTCGATCGAGTTATCTACCACTTCCTGTGCCAGATGGTTCGGGCGGGTGGTGTCGGTATACATGCCTGGGCGGCGTTTGACCGGGTCAAGACCGGATAAAACTTCAATATCGGCGGCGTTATAGCGTGAATTCATTATTTTTTAACTATGTTGGATGATCTACAGAGGTTGGCAGGATGGGCTTTTAAGCCATTTCGGTCAAGTTGGGTGCAGACTCGGGCCGACTCCGGTAAAATGGGGCTTTCGAGCGCCAGGCTTTCCCAATGACGCGTTTAATTTTTGTTACCGGTGGTGTGGTGTCCTCGCTAGGCAAGGGCATAGCCGCCGCTTCACTTGCAGCCATCCTTGAGGCTCGCGGTCTTAAAATCACCATGATGAAGCTCGATCCCTATATCAATGTGGATCCGGGCACCATGAGTCCGTTTCAGCACGGTGAGGTCTACGTCACCGATGACGGCGCCGAAACCGATCTCGATCTG
>CAZPCE010000069.1:0-11335 GCA_964584915.1 uncultured Arenimonas sp.
CAGATGCTGCATCGCCGAGGCGGTTTCCTTGCCGGGGAAATCGAACTTGATTTCGGCACCGGTATTGCAGGCTTTGTCGGCAAGCGTCTGGCAAAAAAACTCGGTATTCCGCTGCAACCGGGCGAGCATGAACTACGGGTCGATATTCATCATCTTGATAACGGTTTGCACTGGAGCCGTTGCTTCGACGGGCGGCATACCGTGCTGTCCATTTTCAAACCGTTTGGAAATTACCCGGATGGTTACTGGTTGGAAAAAACCGGCCCGGTGAGCTTGAAACTGACCGTCGACATTATCGACTCCGGTTGGCATTGGCGTGTGCTCGGCATCCGCGTTTTTGGATTGCCGATGCCATTGATGTTGTTTCCGAATGCAAGGGCGTTTAAACAAATCGTCGACGGTCGCTATCAATTCCATGTCGATTTTTCGATGCCACCGATTGGCCGGCTTCTTCGTTATGAAGGCAGCCTGACTTTCGAACCGGAATAATCCATCCTGCGCGACATTGGACTGCCGCGCACGATCAATGATTAAAAAATATCTTCGAAATCGGTTTTGTCGCCGCCAGGTACTTCCCAGTTATACCCGCTTGAAATCAGGCGATCGTAATCTTCCTGTTTGAAGTACTCCGTCAGCGCACCCGGGGTGCCTTCGGGCAGTAAATTTCCGCTTGCGCTGATGCTGGCCGTTACGACGCCGTTGGGCGGCGTGAGGTCGGTTTGCGGGATGTCTTTCAATGCGGCACCCATATAGTTGATCCAAATGGGTAATGCCGCGCGTCCGCCATATTCGCCGTAACCCAGCGGCTTGAAATTATCCTTGCCAACCCAGACGGTCGTCACCAGGTTGCCGCCAAAGCCGCTGAACCAGGCATCGCGATGGTCATTGGTCGAACCGGTTTTCCCGCCGATGTCTTCGCGGTTCAATACTTTGGCTGCCGTCGCGGTGCCACGTTTTACGACATCGCGCATCATCGAGCTAAGCAAAAAAGCGGTGCGCTCATCAATTGCGCGCGGCGCCAACGCAATTTCCTGCGGGCCGACGAAATTCGGGTCTTCGGTTTTCGTCGCTTGCGTCGGAGTTTCTTTTTTCGGGCCGCCAGCACTGAAATCAAATCCGTCAACTACGGTTGCCGTGCGCTGATCGATCGAAGTTCTTTGTGGGCATGCGCGACATGCCGTCAGTGGCCGCGTCAGAGCAACAGCATTGCCGTTCCGGTCGATGATTTTTTCGATGAAGTAGGGCGTCACCAAAAAACCGCCATTGGCAAACACGGTATAGCCGCGTGCAATCGACATGGGAGTCAGAGAGGCGGTGCCCAGCGACATGGATAGATTGGGCGGCAATTGATCCTTGCTGAAACCGAATTGCGTGATGTAGGTGCGCGCAAAATCGGTGCCGATCGCAGACAGCAGGCGGACCGAAACCAGATTGCGGGATTGCACCAGCGCTTCACGAACCCGAATCGGACCGGCGAAACGGCCGCCATCATTCTGCGGGCGCCATACCTTGCCATTGCCGTATTTGAACTCGACGGGAGCGTCATTCACGATGCTTGCAGGCGTATAGCCGCGTTCGAATGCGGCTGCGTAAACGAATGGTTTGAAGCTGGAGCCGGGTTGGCGGGTAGCCTGGATAGCACGATTGAAGCTGTTTTGGTTAAAACTGAAGCCACCCACTATTGCCCGAAGCGCGCCATCTTCTGGTTGCAAGGAGACAAGCGCAGCCTGTGCCGAGGGCAGTTGGGACAAGGTGTAGCCCTGGTTCTTTTGATCTGGCAGCAAGCGGACGATATCGCCACGCTTGAGCAGCGTTGCCGGCGAACGTCCAGTCCATTTGCTTGCCGTACCCGTCAGCAGGAATTCGGTTCCGTTAAAAAGCAGGAGATTCGCATCGTTACCGGTAAAGCCCGTGACAATAGCCGCCGGGAAGTCAGTAATCACAGGAACGGTGCGTGCTTTTTCGATTAAAAGTGCGGTGGGGGCGTCTGCGGGCAAGTCGACGTGGCTTTCAGCGCCACGCCAGCCATGGCGGTGATCGTATTCGATCAAACCGGCGCGCACCGCTTTTTCGGCGTTGATTTGATCGACGCTTGTGACGGTGGTGTAAACCTTAAAGCCGCTGACGAGCGCTTCCTCGCCGTAACGATCAAGCATTTCCCGGCGCACCATCTCGGCGAGGTAGGGCGCATTCATTTCGACCTTCGGCTCATGTCGTTTGGCAGTATTTGGCGCTGTGTTGGCAGAGTCCAACTGAGCCTGCGTTATGTAACCTTCTTCCAGCATCTGCCTGAGCACATAGCCCCGGCGTTCCATTGCACGCTTGGGGTTGACGATGGGATTGCCGCTGGAAGGAAATTTGGGAAGCGATGCCAGGGTGGCGGCCTCCGCCAGCGAGAGTTCGCCCAGTTTTTTGCCGTAATAGAACTCGGCGGCTGCCGCAATGCCATAGGCTCGGTGGCCGAAAAAGATCTTGTTTAGATAGAGACCGAGAATCTCGTCCTTGCTTAACTCACGCTCCATCTTCAGCGCAAGCAGCATTTCCTTGATTTTGCGGCTGTAATCGACATCGCGGTTTAGTTCGAAATAGTTTCTTGCCACCTGCTGGGTGATGGTGCTGCCACCCGGTACGCGTTTGTCGCTGGTGGTCAGCGTCAGCCAGATCGCGCGGCCGATGCCCTTGTAGTCAAGGCCCTCATGCTCGTAGAAACGGGCGTCCTCGCTGGCAATAAAGGCCTGCTTGACTTGCAGAGGCACGTCTTTGATGTCCACGGGGTAGCGCCGGGTTTCGCCGAACTGCGCAATCAGCTTGTTATCTTTTGTGTAGACGCTAAGTGGCACCTGCAGTTTGATGTCCCTTAGTTCCTGCACATCCGGCAACTTGGGCACTAAATATAGGTAAGTACCAACGGCCACAGCCAGCCCGATGCCCGCAAAAATCAGCCCGATTAGGAAAAGTTTGCGCAATAGTCGAAAAAAACCGGCCATCCTGGGCCACTCCTGAAGGTTTACTTATTTTGAGGTGGGGAGTATAGAACGTGCAGGGCTTCACAGTAAAAAACCCGTTATTTAGGGGTTTCAGCGTCCGGTTTAGCCTAGAAACTGCGTCAAACGGGTTAGGTGAAAGGGGGTAATGAGGGCCAATTTAAAGAAATTTTGGCTGGGGGCATTGCCAATTCGAAAAATTTTGTTATTAATGTAACTGCACACGAGTTGCGTGTAAGCGCCTGTCGCTAGGGGAGAAATCGTGGGTCTTCTTGGAAATACTAAGGCACCGTTGGTCGGGGTAGACATCAGTTCAACCGCGGTCAAGTTATTACAGCTCAGCGAAACGGGTGGCCGTTATCGCGTGGAGCACTATGCAGTTGAGCCTCTTCCACCGAATGCGGTGGTTGAAAAGAACATCGTCGAGGTTGAGGCGGTGGGCGAGGCGATCAAGCGCGCAGTAGCGCGGTCGGGAACCAAGCTAAAACATGGCGCAGCAGCTGTTTCAGGCTCATCGGTCATCACCAAAATCATCCCGATGCAGGGGGATTTGGAGGAAGACGAGCTGGAAGATCAGGTTCAGGTGGAGGCTGCCAACTACATTCCGTACCCGATTGACGAAGTCAGTCTGGATTTCGAGGTTCTTGGGCCGGTCCCGAACAATCCTGAAATGATTCAAATTCTGTTGGCAGCATCGCGAACGGAAAATGTCGAGATACGCCAAACCGCATTGGAACTTGGCGGATTGACGGCAAGAGTGGTCGATGTCGAGGCATTTGCCATGGAAAATGCCTTCAAACTGGTTTCCGATCAATTGTCAGTTCCGCGTGATGCGGTCGTGGCGCTGGTTGACGTCGGCGCCACAATGACCACGCTCAACGTGTTGCGTAATCAACGAAGCATCTACACACGCGAACAAATCTTTGGCGGCAAACAACTTACCGATGAAGTCATGCGTCGTTACGGGCTGAGTTATGACGAAGCGGGGCAAGCAAAACGTCAGGGCGGTTTACCAGAAAGTTACGAAATCGAAGTTTTGGAGCCATTCAAGGAAGCGATGGTGCAGCAAGTCAGTCGACTTCTGCAGTTCTTCTATGCCGGCAGTGACTTTAATCGCGTAGATCAAATTGTTCTGGCTGGCGGATGTGCTTCGATCAACGGTATCGCACAATTGGTAGAAGAGCAGATTGGTGTTCCCACAGTGATGGCCAATCCGTTAGCAAACATGTCACTCGGGCCAAAAGTCCAAGCACATGCATTAGCACAGGACGCCCCTGCCTTGATGATTGCTTGTGGCCTCGCGTTGAGGAGCTTTGACTAATGGCTAAAATAAATTTATTGCCGTGGCGTCTTGAACGCCGCAAACAGAAGCAGAAAGAATTTGTCACCATGCTCGGCGCCGCGGCCGCGATTGCCGTTGGTCTGAGCGTGTTGATAATTTTGTATTACAACGGCCAGATCAGCGGTCAGCAAAATCGCAATAATTATCTGAACAACGAAATTGCAACCATTGAAAAACAGATCGAGGAAATCAAGGGTCTCGACAAGAAAAAAGCCGATTTGCTTTCGAGAAAGAAAGCGATCGAATGTTTGCAAGGTCGCCGGTCCTTAATGGTTCATCTGTTCGACGATCTCGTCAGAACCATTCCCGACGGCGTAAAACTCACGAGCCTTGAGCAGGATGGCAGCAAGCTGACGGTTAACGGAAGCTCCCAGTCAAATGCGCGCGTCAGTGCTTACATGCGTAACTTGCAGGTGTCGGGCTGGATGAGTCAGCCAGAACTTACCATTATCGAGGCGAAGGGGGGAGACAAGGGCCTGCCCTACCAGTTCACGCTGGTAACCACGATTGGTAATCCAAGTACGAAGACCCAGGATGATGGCAGCGAAGTTGCTACTGCTGCGCCTGCTGCCGGGGCGACAGCTGCGCCGGCACCTTCTGGCACTGCGACTCCTGCAGCCACGGAATCGGACTCCTCGGATGATTGCGATTTGGATAGCGGTGCAACAGCAGGGGGTGCCCCATGAGCAAGAAAAAATTCGAGCTAAGCTCCCTTGACATAAATAATACGGGTGTATGGCCTTATCCGGCCAAAGTGGCCGCATGCTTCATTATTGGCTTGGTAATCTTGTTCCTGGCTTGGTGGCTAATGATTAGTTCTCGTCAGGAAACGCTCAAAGGCCTTGAAGCCGAAGAGATTTCCCTGAAAGAAAAATTAACCGAGAAACAAGGCGATGCGGCCAATCTGGAGCCTCTCAAATTGCAATTGGTTCAGATGGAGCAGATGCTGAAACAAATGCTGCGCCAATTGCCAAGCAAAAACGAGATGCCTGATTTGATCGTCGACATTTCACAAACAGCGCTTGCAACTGGCATCAACAACGAACTGTTTGAGCCGCAGCCCGAAACAAAGCGCGAATTTTACGCTGAAAAACCAATCAATCTCAGAATGGTCGGAAGCTACCACCAGTTCGGTGCTTTCGTCAGTGGTGTTGCATCTTTGCCACGCGTAGTGATCATGACGATGCACAACATTTCATTGAAACCAAGAAGCCCGACCGATCCCGCGCTCGAGTTGAAAGGTACGGTCAGGACTTACCGGTATCTTTCAGAGGATGAAGCCGAGAATGAAGCTGCAACAGCGCCTGGAGCAGCACCTGCGCCAGCAGCGCCAGCACCTGGAGCAAGCAAATGAGCAATATGATCAAGTGCGGTCAGATCATTACACGCGGTGCGCTTGCCTTTGTCATGGTTGCCGGTATTGCTGGATGTACGCGCGGGCAGTCTGATCTTGAAACATGGGTTGCGAAGACCAAAGCAGAACCGGCGCCGCCGTTGCAGCCACTGCCCGTCATGAAGCAATTTGAAAGTTTTGAATATGCGGCACAAAACATGCGGGATCCGTTTTCGCCGCCTGTACCTGATCGCAATGAAGGGTCCGGCCCCAGGCCCGACCCCGAAAGACGCAAGGAAGTGCTGGAAGCCTTTCCACTCGACAGTATGAATATGGCGGGTACGATAGGGTCAGGCAAAGGCTTGATAGGTTTAGTAACTGCACCCGATAAGGTTACATATCGGATCAGACCAGGTAATTACCTGGGACAAAATGATGGTCGTGTGACTGCAGTTTACGAAGACCATATCGAGATCGTAGAACTAGTTCCAGACGGGGCCGGCGGTTGGTTGGAACGTCCAGCCAAAATAGCCCTAGAAGACAATTGATTGGGGGATAGCACGATGACCACAAAGACAAACAACGGAGTGAGCATGAACAAGCCACGAACATGGATGATCAACGTGGCACTATTGGCTTTAGGGCTAGTAGCTGTCATGCCTGCGATGGCCGCGAATGTCCTCCAAGATGTTCGGTATGCATCAGCACCTGGTGGCAAAGTTGACATTACTTTGCAGTTCGCAGAGCCGGTTGCCGATGTACAGGCTTTTACCACTGACAGCCCACCTCGTATCGCTATCGATTTGCCTGGTACGACGAATGGTCTGAGTGCCCGGCGGGTTGCGGTCGGTGCAGGCGCAACTTCGGCAGTATCGGCGGTAGAAGCTGGCGGTCGTACACGAGTGGTTGTCGACTTGTTCAGACCTGCCGGCTACACAACCCGAAGCGTCGGAAATCTGCTGGTGCTGACAGTCGATGCAGGATCGCAAGGTGGCGGAGCTGCCGCCGCAATGGCTTCGGGCAATGATCCAAGCAAACGTAGCGCGAATACGGTAGCGGTATCAAACATCGATTTCCGTCGTGGCGAAAACGGTTCTGGCCGAGTTATCCTGAAGTTTGATGGCGACTCTGCCAATGCCGACATGCGCAATGAAGGCAATAAAATCGTTGTCGATGTAAGTAACGCTCAGCTTCCCGAAAAATTACGCAGGAAGATGGATGTCTCCGATTTTGCAACGCCAGTTGCCAGTCTGGAGCCAAACACCAATGCAGGCGGTACTCGATTGGTGATTAACACGGCTGGTAATGCCGACTCCATGGCGTACCAGACGGGTAACGAATATGTCATTGAAATTACGCCGAAACGTTCTGCCGTGGCTGCATCCGGCAAGTCTAACGGTTCTGCGCGTGGCGCTGGCTCGGTAAGTAACGCGGGCGTGCAACGCTACAGCGGGAAGCCGGTTACTTTCAATTTCCAGGACGTCCCTGTTAGAACGGTTCTGCAATTGATTGCCGAAGAATCCAATCTCAACATCGTTGCGGCAGATACCGTGGTCGGTAATCTCACGCTGCGCCTGATCAATGTGCCATGGGATCAGGCTTTGGACATCGTCTTGCGTGCCAAATCGCTTGATAAGCGCCGTGATGGCAACGTCGTATGGGTTGGTCCTCAAAAAGAACTGTCGGATTACGAACAAGCACGCGAAGATGCACGCATCGCGCTAGAAACTCGTGCCGAGACAGTTAGCGAATATATTCCGATTAACTACGGAAATGCAGAAGATATTGCCAAGCTGCTGACGGAAAACAGCAAGTCCGGCCAACAAGGCGGTAGCGCCAGCCAGACACAAAAAGGTTTCCTGTCTCCACGCGGTAGCGTGAGTTTCGATAACCGTACCAACACATTGCTTGTTATCGACATCCCGAAAAAAATCCAGGAGATTAAGGAATTGCTTGCGATTCTTGATCGCCCGGTGGATCAAGTGCTTATTGAAGCTCGCATCGTCATTGCCGATGAAAGCTTTGCACGCGACTTGGGTGCCAAGTTCGGTGTTGGCGGCTACGATACCGGTGACAACCATCGCTTCTTGGGTTCCGGGAGCATATCCAACAATACTGGCTTACAAAACGCCATTGTCGGGGGAACTCCGATACCACGTGATTTGAACGTGAACTTGGGTGTAGCCGGTGCTCCGTCGATTGGTTTTACGATCTTGGGTGCATCAACCTATATTGATCTGGAATTATCGGCTCTTGAACAAAACGGACGCGGCGAAATTATTTCAAATCCACGTGTTATTACCAGCAACCAGCGCGAAGCAGTTATCAAGCAAGGACAGGAAATCGGCTACATTACTACCCAGCAGGGTGCTGCTGGAGCCACTCCAACACAGGTTGTTGAATTCAAAGATGTTTTGTTGGAGCTCAAGGTTACGCCAACAATCACTTCTGATGGTCGGGTTTATCTGAACGTGTCATTGAAGAAAGATGACGTGGCAGGCTTCGTTGTAGCAGGCTTGAACCGCGTGCCGACTATCGACAAGCGCGAAATCAATACTGCAGTACTTATTGAAAACGGGCAAACAGTCGTTATTGGTGGCGTGTATGAGTTCACAAGCCGCGACGATGTCTCGAAAGTGCCTTTCCTGGGAGATGTGCCGTTTCTGAGAAATTTCTTCCGGACAAAAAGTAAATCAAAGAACAAAGCGGAACTTCTGGTATTCCTGACGCCTCGTGTTTTACAGAGTTCGCGTAATTGATAGCCCAAGTACGGGAAATACAAAGCAAGGCCGCGAAAGCGGCCTTGTTTTTTCGTAAGATACGTTCATAGAGACAGACCAGCCAATTGCATCAACCGGGTGCCGAATATGGAACGTATCGTTCTTCAGAAGAATCAAGTGCTATTTCAGGAGGGTGACGCTCCCACCGTCGCATATTTGATCGAGTCGGGCGAAATTGAAATCGCCACTACGCGCGCCGGCGAACGACTGATATTGAGTACCCTGATTGCGGGGGACCTTCTGGGCGAAATGGCAGTGATTGATGATGCTCCGAGAACCGCGACCGCCGTGGCATTATCCGATTGCGTGTTGTTTCAGATAGACAGAACGCAAATTTCCGAGCGCCTTGCAGGTACCGATCCGATCATTCGCGCCTTGCTCGAAGGCCAGCTCAAACGCTATCGCGGCGCGCTGGCAGCGATGCAGGGAAAAGCAATCCACAAAAACGATAGCGATACGGCATCCGAAAAACTCGGCATTGGGAAAATTCGCCTGGAGTCTCAGCTACGCGAAGCCTTAAGTACCGGAGGTCTTGATGTCCGCTACCAACCTTTATTGCACGTGCAAAGCAACAAAATTGCAGGTTATGAAGCGCTCGTCCGTTGGAACCATCCTGAGCGCGGTCCGATTTCGCCGGTGGAATTCGTTGCGCTGGCCGAAGAGACCTCCCTGATCGTGCCTGTCGGCGAATACGTATTCGATACTGCGTGTGCGGCGGTAAAAACCTTTATCGAACATGGAGCGGATCCGAAGCCATTCATAGCGGTGAACGTTTCCGCACGGCAACTATCGCATCCGGGCTTGATCGAACGCATCGTTGCCCGGGTCGATGCTGCGGGATTGCCGAAAGGGAGCTTGAAGGTTGAAATCACCGAAAGCCAGGCGTTGAACTACGAAATGGTGGAGAAAGTCATTTCACTTTGCCATGCCCACGGAATCAAAGTCGCACTTGATGATTTTGGTACCGGCTATTCCCATCTGACGCATTTGCACAAACTGGCTTTCGATACCATGAAAGTGGACCAGGCATTCACCCGAAGCATGCTGGAATATCCGCGTTCAATGGCGCTGGTAAAAGCGATCGTTGCCATGGGAAAAGCCATTGATGCCGACATCGTTGTTGAAGGCATCGAGACCGAAGCGATGCTGCAGGCATTGCGTGATCTGGGTTGCGATTACGCTCAGGGCTACCTGATCGGCAAGCCGCAGACACTGGAAGAATTGCTGGCGAAATAACTTGCCAGACATGCCGGGCAGGCTTTTCAGAGACTATGATGGTGTAAGCTAAGCCACTTATTTGTCGGCCCTGGAACAAGATGAAGCCATTTATTGTGCGCAGAATCGTGTCGTTTACATATGTTCAAGTATCGATTGCCAGTAACGCAGAGTCATCTCACGTAGTTCACCAGGTGACCGGATTATTCGTTTTGCCTACCAAGCCCGGAAAAATCACATGAACCAAAGCATGCCGACGACAGAAAAAAACAGTGGCTTGCCGCTGCATATGAAAATGTTGATAGGCTTTGTCGTCGGTATAGCTGCCGGCGTAATCGCTCATCTCTTTGCATTCGAGCAGCCGTGGTTAACGACGTTTATTGAATGGGTCACGCGTCCAGTGGGACAGATTTTTTTGCGCCTGTTGTTCATGCTGGTTATACCATTACTTTTTTCTGCCCTTGTTTTGGGCGTTGCCGAACTTGGTGATTTACGCAAGCTTGGACGCATCGGTTGGCGAACACTGGGCTACACCGTCATTGTGTCTTCATTGGCTGTGTTGATAGGCGTCGGCTTGGTGAATGTTCTTCGTCCAGGAGACGGCATTGATCCTGCGACACGTGCCGAGCTTTTGGTAGGTGCCGGCGAGCGCGCTGCCGCTATCACTAGCAATGCCGCTGCGGCGCCCGCAACAGGCATGCAGTTGTTGGTGAATATCGTACCGGACAACATCGTTAAGTCGGCGACAAATAACGACATCTTGGGAGTCATGTTTTTCGCACTGATGTTTGGTATTGCATTATGCGTGGTTAGAACGCCCGGAGCCCGCGCGTTCCAGGAAACCGTGCAGGGTGTTTACGATGTTGCGATGTGGTTGATCGACAAGGTGATTCGACTGGCACCTTATGCCGTTGCCTGCCTGATGTTTAACCTCACGGCAGAATTGGGCTATGCGGTCCTGAAGCAATTGGCGGCCTTTGTTGGTACAGCCGTGTTGGCGATGTTGATACATCAATTTATCGTCTATCCTTTGGTCCTGAAGTTTGCGGCCAGAGTTTCGCCGATGGCGTTTTTCCGGAATATCCAGGAAGCCATGTTGACGGCTTTCTCGACAGCTTCAAGCAATGCCACTTTGCCTACCTCATTGAAAGTGGCAGAAGAGCGCTTACACCTTCCCCGCCATGTCAGTCGTTTTGTACTGACAGTCGGTGCAACGGCAAATCAAAACGGTACGGCCTTGTTTGAAGGCGTGGCAGTTTTGTTTTTGGCACAATTTTTTGGCATCGATTTGAGTTTGGGCCAGCAGTTCACCGTGGTCATGATTTGCATACTCGGTGGCATTGGAACTGCGGGTGTTCCAGCAGGATCGATCCCCGTAGTTGCCCTGATTCTCGGAATTGTCGGCGTGCCGGTGGAGGGAATCGGTCTGATTCTGGGTGTTGATCGTTTTCTCGATATGTGCCGCACTACCTTGAATGTAACAGGGGATCTTGTCATCGCTACTGCCGTTAGCAAGGGTGAAACCGACCCCGACCCTGCTGTGGCTGCCTGATAAGTTTTTTCACGTCAATCGCGACATCTCGCGCCGTCTCTGAGAAAATAGGCTGCCCGACGACCTGCGGGCAGCCCTTTTCTGAATGAGCCGCCCCATGCCGATTACCCAGCCGACCCGTCGCGATCT
>CAZPCE010000070.1:0-7871 GCA_964584915.1 uncultured Arenimonas sp.
AACATGCCCGATGCCGATGCCTACCGTCCAAGCGACGTGCTGACGTCGATGAGCGGCAAAACCATCGAAGTCGGCAATACCGATGCCGAAGGCCGTTTGATCCTTTGCGACGCGCTAACCTACGTACAACGTTTCGAACCACAGGCAACCGTCGACGTGGCAACGCTCACTGGTGCCTGCGTGATCGCGCTAGGCAAATACGCCACCGGCTTGATGAGCAAGCACGACGATCTGGCCGACGAACTTTATCAAGCCGGTGAACAGGTATTCGATCGCGCCTGGCGCCTGCCCTTGTGGGACGAATATCAATCCATGATCGATTCGGCGTTTGCCGATATCTACAACATCGGCGGCAAGGGTGCCGGTGCGATAACTGCCGGCTGTTTCCTCTCGCGCTTCACTGAAGGCCAGCGCTGGGCACATCTCGATATCGCCGGCACCTCCTCCGACGAAGGCCGCAAAGGCATGGCCAATGGCCGTCCGGTCGGCCTTCTGACGCAATGGTTACTGGATCAGGCGGCAAAATAAGATGCGCTCGTCGCGAAGCGAACGGAAAGCCGTTCGCTTCGCGCTGCAGGCCGACAATGAATCATGCCAAGAGCTGACTTCTATCTCATCGCAAAACCGCGCTTCATCGAGAAACCACTGCTGCTGGTTTGTGAGCTGGCGCGCAAAGCGCACGATAGCGGGCAGAGTCTGCTTATCCTGGTCAACTCTATGACGCAAGCGGAAGTGCTGGATGATTTGCTCTGGGAATTCGATCCCGATGCCTATATCCCGCACCAGATTGCCGGACACGATGAAGACGACGACATCACGCCGGTATTGATCGTTGCACCCGAAACCGATGTGCCGATGCGGGCATTGGTACTGAATCTGCGCAACGCCCCGGTGATCGGACAATTTGATCGCGTACTCGAAGTGGTTCCGGCCGATGCCTCGGCACGCGAGCCCCTGCGTGCCCGCTGGAAACATTATCAATCGCTCGGATTCGAATTGAAAAAAATCGATATGTAAATTTGCGATCCCGACTATCGGCGGGATATCAATGGGATTTCGGTTTTTGCACCACACTCGCAATATCTTTCATCAGGACATGGATGCGCTCTTTGAACGCCGCATCGTTGCTGAGAAAAAACTTTCTCGCTTCCATTCCCAGCGCACTCGCCTGTTCGGCAGGCATTTCCAGTGCCCGTTCAATCGTTTCCTGCAGCTGCGCGGCTCCGACGTGATAGCAAGTGGCAAGATTTTGCTTGCTGGTACGGTCGTAACCCACAAGAAGACCGCGCTCTGCGGTGACCAATTCATTCATCGGTGGCGCGTCCGTGGTTATCACGACCGCCTGCATGCTCATCGCTTCCATCAAATAATGGCCAAAGCCTTCGGTATCCGAGATGCAAAGATGGAACAAGTGCTGGTTCTGCATCAACTTCAATTCGGCGTCATCGAGATAACGCAGCACATGGCGGATATTGTGCGTGCTTGCATCGGCCTCGGCTTTGTTTGGATGTTGCACGATGGTAAGCAAGGGCCAGTGCGGATGTTTTTGCCAGAGGGCAATCAGGCTTTCTGTGCCTTTATTCGAACTCTTGCCGGCCAGATGGAAAAAACCGGCCTGTTTCGACACCTCGGGCATCCAGCGATCTTCGCTGCTGAATCCGGTGAATCTTGTTTTGCACCCCAGTTCGGAAAAAATGGTTTCCGCATGCCTGGTTTTGACCAGGACGAAATCCAGTTCCGGTAGATGTCGAATCCACTTCGGCAACGTCCACTCGGGGTTGGGCATCAACACATTGAGTTTGGCGCTGCGAAAAAGACTCGGGTGCAATCTCTCGAGAAAAATATTAATGGTCGGCATGTGCGCGCTTTGGCTGATCGCCAGTCGTTGCAGCCATTTGCCGAATTTATTGGTCTTGAAACGATTCTGTTCAATCCGGAACAGTCCAGGCATCAAGGCTGCGGCCAATAGATCGGCGTCTTTTACCAGTCCGACGCCATTGTCCTGCGTGATGATGCGAATATCTGTCATCTTTTTGTTGTGCATGGAGGGTTAACCTGATCAAGGTTCAGCGATATGGGGGCGTATCGAACTATCGAAACCCTTGCGGGCAATTGATAAAAACCGATGTCCAATGTAACAAGCCAAACCTTAATGAATTGTTGTTACTGCCGACACGGCGTCGGAGCCGTGGACTTGATGGAAAGTTCAACATGAATCTGAATGGTTGTTCAGCCAGAGCGCACGAAGGTTCATAGCCCGTATCCCATCAGATAGCTTCCTGATGGGTTTTTATTCCCGCCGCTTTGAAAAGACGGTTCATCTAGACATCGCCATTCGCGATCATCAATTTTCCTGTTTCCGATGGCTACGATGGACGACTTAACGCTCTGCCAGAATAGCTTCCACCGCATCGATGGTCTTGGGCACTTTATCGCTCAAGACTTGTGGACCCTTGCTGGTGATGAATACATCGTCTTCGATTCTTATCCCGATGCCCCGGTATTTTTCCGGCACGCCTTTCGTGCCTGGTGCGATATAAATGCCGGGCTCGATGGTAAACACCATGCCGGCCTCAAGCTCGCGGAAATCTCCGGCGATTTTATATTCGCCGACATCATGCACATCCAGACCGAGCCAATGGCCGGTTTTATGCATGTAGAATTTTTTGTAATCGCCGGAAGCAAGGTTTTGTTTCAGGCTGCCTTTCAACAAACCGAGCGACAACAAACCGTCGGTCAACACTTCAACGGCGGCTTCGTGTCCGGCAATCCAGGCCTGACCCACGCGGGCCTTCGACAATGCGGCGGCCTGTGCATCAAGAACGATTTGGTACAGCGCGCGCTGCTCTTTTGAATAGCGTCCGTTAATCGGCCAGGTGCGCGTGATATCGGATGCATAATAGCCGTACTCCGCACCGGCATCGCACAACAACAAATCACCGTCATTCAAACGCGCATTGTTGGCGCGATAATGCAGCACGCAACCGTTCGCGCCACCGCCCACAATCGGCTCGTAAGAAGCCGTCGCGTTGTTTTTCTTGTAGCAATATTGCAGCGCCGCCTCGATTTCGTATTCGTACAAGCCCGGGCGCGTCGCGCGCATCGCGGCCATTTGCGCCTCTGCCGCAATATCGGCCGATCGCTGCATCAACTTGATTTCGTCCCGCGTCTTGAACAAGCGGCATTCGTGCAGCAAATGGCCGAGCTCGAGAAATTCATGCGGCGGTTCGGAACCCATGCGCATCTGCGCGCGGGTGCGGTTCAACCAGCCAATCAACTTCAGATCGAATTCCTTGTCGCGGCCGAAATGGTAATAAACGCGCCGGCGGCCTTCGAGCAAGCCCGGTAATATTTCATCGAGGTCGTCGATCGAGTAAGCGTCATCCATGCCGAGCGTTTCAACCGAACCTTCCGGCCCCAGTCTCGGGCCATCCCAAGCTTCGCGCTCGGGGTTTCGTTCGCGGCAGAACAGCAGGTTTTCGCCGTGCTTTCGACCCGGCACCATCACCAACACCGCTTCGGGTTCGGCGAAACCGGTCAGATACCAGAAATCGGAATCCTGCCGATAGGGATAATGCGTGTCGTTGCTGCGAATGCGTTCCGGTGCCGACGGCAAAATAATGATCGCATCGTCCAGCGCCATGCGCATGAGTTGTTTTCGACGCTTGATGAATTCTTTTTGGGCGATCATAAAGTAGGCGTATTCAATTTAATTTTCGGCGGTGGCGTGGACCCAGCACACAATCGCTATGCACCAGCATGGCGGCAACACGCACGAATTCGGAAACTTCCTCGAAGGCCTCTTCGTCGCTGTCGGCATCTTCGTAGCTCAGGTCGCTTGCGGCGATCCGGCCCAGGTCAGCCAACGCATCCTGGGTTTCTTCGGACATCCGTTTCAGGTCTGCTCCCGACAAACCAACGCCTCCCAGAAAACCACGACACCAGGCGATCAAGGCGTCTCCTCGTTCGGAAACCGGCGCATCGCTGTCGGGAAGCAGCAAATCAAACTCGAATTCTTCCGATGCCAGGCCGACGCAGGTAGCTTCATACAATTGCGCCAGATCGGTACCCGGTTCCACTTCATGTATGGCATCGTCGCTGAGCACGAGACCCAGCCAGTTTTCAGCATTCGCCTGGCCACCGCCGCAAAGGTAACCGCACAACCCGCCGTGCAATTCGGGTGCTTCCACTCCGAGCGAATTCATGAGCGGCGATTGCGCCAACTTGGCGTACAGGGGAAGTACCGGCTGATTCATGACAAAACCTTTAGATGCAGAGCCTATTCTAGCAAGCCTGATAAACGTCTTGTGGCATTGTGCCTCCGGCCACTACACTGTCGGGCGGGGAAACATACGATAAGGGGCGTGATCGGTGCCATTGCGCAGTACTCCAGCTAGCTATTTGCCTCTGATTGTCTTTTCAACGGGTACGGCTGGGGTTTTTCTGGCATCCGGCGCCGCCCAGGCCAGTACTGCAAGCAGCTACAGCGCTGCCAATCTTGCACCCCAGTTTGCCCTGCTGGTAACCGCTGCATGTCTGGGCTTGATACTTTGGCGCATTTGGCGTCGCAGGGTGGTACAGGAAGCGGCCTTGCTGGAAGAAATCCGCGAGCGCGAGGCCCGCTTGAATCTGGCACTCTGGGGCTCGGGTGATGAATTCTGGGATTGGAACATTCCCGAAAACAGCCTTTACCGTCTGGGTGCGAATCAATTGCTGGGCCAGGGCGCATCGGAATCGATGAGCACCGACGACTGGCGCACCCATTCCCTGCATCCCGACGATCTTCCGCGCGTACAAAAATTATTGCAGGAACATTTGATCGGTCAAAGCGAAGTGTTCGAATCCGAGCACCGTATCCGTAACGGCAGCGGCGAGTGGATTTGGGTTCGTTCCCGCGGAAAATTGGTCGAACGCGATGCCGACGGCAAACCCTTGCGCATGGCCGGCACCGCAAGAGACATCACGCTCAGTCGCCGTGCCGAACGCGAGCGTCGCGTGGCTCTTGAAGTGTTACGGAGCATGAGCGAAGCGGTCGCGGTGATTGACCTCGAATTCCGCTTCATTTCGGTGAACCCCGCCTTTTCCCGTATTACCGGTTACAACGATGAAGAAGTCATCGGACAGAACAGCCGAATTCTGGATTCGACCAAGCATGGTGCCGATTTCTAGCGACGCGTACGCGACATTCTCGAACGTACAGGCCATTGGGCCGGCGAAATGTGGCAAAAGCGCAAAGACAGCGATGAATTCCTGGGCTGGATCGAAATGTCCGAAGTGCGCGATGCCCACGGCATCCGCAGCCATTTCGTCGCGGTGGTGAATGACATCACCGACAAAAAACGTGCCGAGCAGGAACTGCGGTATCTGGCCAATTACGACACGTTGACGGGCTTGCCGAATCGCGCGCTGTTGTCGGAACGTCTGGGCCGCGCGATCGTCCGTGCGCGCCGGCAGGAAACCCGGGTTGCTGTTCTGTTTCTCGATCTCGACCGTTTCAAGGACATCAACGACTCGCTCGGCCATGCCGCCGGTGATCGTCTGTTGAAAGCGGCGGCATCGCGCATTCAAGCTACCGTCGGTGAGTCCGACACGGTCGCAAGACTCGGTGGCGATGAATTCACCGTCATTCTGGAAGACGTGGAAAGCCTCGCCGCCGTGGAACGGATGGCCCGCGAAATCCTGACCGCATTCTCGATGCCGCTAGAAGTCGATGAACGCCACGATGTCAGCATTACGCCGTCTCTGGGTATCAGCTTGTATCCCGACCACGCGTTGGTTCCCACCGATTTATTGAAGTTCGCCGATACCGCGATGTATCAAGCCAAAGCCGAAGGCCGCAATACCTTCCAGATTTACAATGAAACGATGGACGCCGAAGCACGCCGGCGCGCCCAAATTCTTACCTGCCTTCGCAAGGCGCTGGACAAGGGCGAGTTCCGTCTCGTCTATCAACCACGCATGTCGCTGGCAGACGGCCGCATCACCGGCGTGGAAGCTTTGTTGCGCTGGCATAGCGCGGAACTCGGCGATATTAGCCCGGTCACCTTTATTCCGTTGGCGGAAGAAAGCGGCCTGATCCTTGCCATTGGCGAATGGGTTTTGCAGGAAGCCTGCATGGCGCTGAAACGCTGGCGCAAACACGAGCTGACTGAACTATCCATGGCAGTAAACGTATCGGTGATGCAATTACTGCGCGGCAATCTGGCGCAAACGCTCAAACGCATTCTGGAAGAAACCGAAATTCCGGCCAACCGGCTGGAACTGGAACTTACCGAAAGCATGGTGATGGAAAACGCCGAACAGGCGACCACCGTGCTAAACGAATTGCGTGCGCTGGGCCTGACCCTGGCGATTGACGATTTCGGCACCGGCTATTCTTCGCTGGTGTATTTGAAGCGCCTGCCGATCGACACCCTGAAAATCGACAAGGCCTTTATTGGCGATCTGGATCACGATCCGGACGATGAAGCCATTACCGCCACGATCATCACCATGAGCCATTCGCTTGGCCTCAACGTGATCGCGGAAGGCGTGGAAACCGAACAGCAGCTCCGTTATCTGCGCGAGCAGGGTTGCGATGAAATCCAGGGATACTGGCTATCCCCGCCGATTGACGGCCACCGCTGCCTCGCCTTCATCCGTAGCTGGCAGCCAAGTACCGTTGCCGCGATACCGGCGCCTTACTAAGCTGCCTGCCGGCGCACGAATTTAGCTTGACCCCCTGTTGAACTGACACTATCGTGAAGACCATGAACCCGACCGACGTACAGCAACAAATCAAGGCCTTGGCCGAACGCGTGGATCGTTTGATCGAGGTATCGCGCCGCCTGCAGGACGAGAACCGCAGTCTTCGCCAAAGCCAGGAACAATTGACCAACGAACGTTCTCAATTGATGAGTAAAAACGAGCTGGCGCGCTCGCGGGTTGAAGCGATGATCAATCGCCTCAAATCGCTGGAGCAAAACGCGTGAGCACACCGGTCAACGTAAAAATACTGGATCGTGAATTTACTGTCGGCGTTGAATCAGGCGAACAGGAAAGTTTGCAGGCATCGGCCCGCTTCCTCGATGCACGCATGCGCGAAATCCGCGGCAACAACCGCATGGTGTCGATCGACCAGGTTGCGGTTCTTGCAGCGCTTAATCTTGCGCACGAATTTTTGCAGCTGAAAAAAGCCGCGGACGACCGCGACGGCGTGCTGCATCAAACACTCGGCGACATGAACCGGAAACTGGATGGGTTGTTCGATTCATTTCCGCGCTAACGACGATCAGGTTTTCCGGTTTCGTTCACATTTTTTTCCGGATTAGGTTCTATACTATGTTTGTGTCCTCTGCTGTGTTTGACAGCGTGCGCAAACATTTCACCTTGACCCATAACTACGGCCCGGGAGTTTGTCGACGACGACGGTGTGCATGTCCGCCATGTTGCGGGAAGCCTGAAGTTTTCGTCCAGATGCCCACTTGATCCTCCTGGATCAAGGTCGTTTCGTACGCATCGGCACGGTGGAGGATGCAATTTTAAATCTCCGCGAAACAACGAACGTGAATAAAAAATTACGCGCGGAAAAAAAACTTCTGCGACAAGAATTCATTGCAAAGCGCCTGGCAATTTCGGCACAGCAGCGCATGCAAACGGCGGACGCAATCGCAAAGCAACTGGCAAACCTTCCGGAATGGGCTTCGGCAAATTACGTCGCCGGCTATTGGGCTACCCAAGGCGAGGTTCCGCTGCATATCGTGCAAATGCGCGTGCAAGCACCGAAAGTCTGGTGCCTGCCGATCATCCAGCAAGACAAGAGTTTGAAGTTTGCGCCCTGGCGCTCCGGTGACGATCTCGTCAGCAATCAATACGGCATCCCCGAGCCCGAC
>CAZPCE010000070.1:7881-11254 GCA_964584915.1 uncultured Arenimonas sp.
TCACCGACATCGGCGCTGGATGCCTCCGACCTGAGCATCATATTGCTGCCGCTGCTCGCCTACACCCGGGCCGGTATACGCCTAGGAATGGGCGGCGGCTATTATGACCGCAGCCTTTCGTTTCGCGGATCACGCACGCCCCCTCCCCTGATGATAGGTATCGCTTACTCTGACCAGGAAGCGGAAAAACTGCCCGCAGAAGAGTGGGATGTAAAACTGGACATGCTGATCAACGAACGGGAAGTACTACGCTTTCGTAAAATCTAAGTCTGTCTCAAGCTCGAAATTTCCATACACTTTTTAGGTGATCGCAATGCAGTACTGGCTGATGAAATCGGAACCGGAAGAGTTTTCCATCGACGATCTGAAACGGGTAAAATGCGAACCCTGGAGCGGCGTTCGCAATTACCAGGCCCGTAATTACATGATGAAAGACATGAAAGTCGGCGATGGCATTTTTTTCTATCATTCCAATACCGCTATCCCCGGCATATCGGGGCTGGCCGAAGTCGCTTGCGACAGTTATCCCGACCCGACCCAGTTCAACAAGAAATCAGACTACTACGATGCGGCTAGTACGCAGGAAAATCCGCGCTGGTGGCTGGTGGATGTCAGTTTCAAACGAAAATTAAAGCGCGTTATTTCACTGGATGAATTAAAATTGCAGTCGGAGCAGCTCGAAGAATTCGCCCTGCTCAAGCGCGGCAATCGACTCTCGGTTCTGCCAGTCACCGCCCAGCAATGGAAATTCATCCTGTCCTTGGAGTAAGTCATGTCGCAAAACGAAGGCAAGCGCCTGTCCGGTGAAGCTGCCGCAAAATTCATCGAGGAAGGCACCGTCGTTGGTGTCGGCACTGGCTCCACCGTCGCATTTTTCATCGAAGCACTCGCTCGCATGAAACATCAGATAGAAGGTGCCGTTTCAAGCTCCGAACAGAGCACGGCATTGCTAAAGAAGCATGGCATTCCCGTACTCGATTTGAATTCGACCGGCTCGCTCTCGCTTTATGTTGATGGTGCAGATGAATGCGACACGCACAACCACCTGATCAAAGGAGGCGGCGCTGCGCTGACGAGAGAAAAAATCATAGCAGCGGCAAGCAGAAAGTTTGTCTGCATTATCGATGCCAGCAAGGAAGTGAAATTGCTTGGCAAGTTTCCGGTACCGATTGAAGTAATTCCGATGGCACGCAGTTATGTCGCCCGCGAAATCGTGGCAAGAGGCGGACAACCTGTTTGGCGCGAAGGCACGGTTACCGATAACGGCAACTGGATTCTCGACGTCCATAATTGGCAAATCGTCGATCCTGTCAGTCTGGAAGCCGAGCTGAATCAAATTACAGGAATTGTCTGCGTCGGCCTGTTCGCGAAGCGCGCCGCCGATATTGTTATTGTCGATGGCGTGCAACGCTTCTAGAAGCGACGCATATGACCTAACCCTGCAGTTTTTTCATTCCAAGCCATTAGCCCTGCAGGAAACCAGGCTTTATGGCTTGGTGTTTTTCGTAGCAATCCCGACTGAAAGAATTTTCTGGGCAATCTGGTCGATTGACATATCCACTGCCTCAATGAAATTCGGATTCTTTCGAACTAGCATCGCCGTCATTGGTAATTTGTAGCTATTAAATACAGATACCTTGATATCTACACCATTCAAAGTCCCCACAAAAACACAGACAATCGAATCCGTATCGGTAGGCAACTTCATTTCATTGACGAATGTCCAGTCTGTCTTGCTGTCCACCAAACTGCCGAAAACCGGGTTATATGCGGAAGTCGAATTAATCCGATGTGGGAAATAATCGATCACCCGCAGCTCCTGAATAGTCAACTGCAGTGGTTGCAAGCTAGTCGAATGTTTTATAAGCGCCAGCTTCAACTTTTCCGCCGGCAATGGTTTCACCGCTTTGTCCGGAAGAAACGAAATCGGAGAGAAGACAGAATCCCTGCGTGCAGCCTTTTGCTTCCCTGTACGCAAATCAGTCACTACGATAATAGCTGACGGCCCTGTTGCTGATGCTTCTGTTGCTGATGGTTCTGTTGCTGATGGTTCTGTTGCTGATGGTTCTGTTGTTGATGGCTCTGCTGCTATGCTTATATCCGCAATGCATATGACAAAAACGCAAACAAGAATGCGCATGCTTTTTCTGTAAATAAGCATAAATACTTTCTTCCGCAATTGTTTTATTTTTCTGTATCGGCTTCTATCTAAGCTTGCTGTTGCAATGCCGCCTGCTCTGCAGCCGCCTGACTCGCTGCGAGCATCCTGACCATGGCACCCAATCCGCCATGCAGGGCGTGCACGGTGTATCCAAGACCATTCAGGATAAACGCCGCGGCAGCAGAACGTTCGCCCGTATTGCAATACACCACCAACTGGCTGCCCGTGGGCAATGCCATCGCGGCATCTTCGCGCAGGCGATACAAAGGGACGTTTACCGCACCATCGATACCGCGCAATGCGTATTCTTCCGGCATGCGGACATCGAGAATGATCGCGCCATCCTTGACCAATCGAGCTGCATCGGCCGGCAATACCCAATGTACCATCGGTGGTTTCAACACCGCTTCGAAGTCTTCCTTTTTAAGCCGCATCAAACGGCCGCCCTGCATAGTGCGCACGGTCGCATTGCGGGGCACGTTGGCCAGCAAGGCGTCCTCGCCGAAAATATCGCCTTCACGCAAATAGGCCACGACTTGCGGTGCGCCATCGAGATATTTCGAAACCGACGCGGTACCCTCGCGAATCACGTAGAAATAATCCGGCGCATCGCCTTCGCGCATGATGATCTCGCCCGGCAATGCCTTGATTTCCTCGAAGCGCTGGAACATTTTTTCAATATTTCCGGTCGGCAATTTCAGGAAGGCATGGCTATTGAGCAACCTGAAAACCCAGGAATTCGCACCGGGTGCGGAATCGAAATGCTTGTAGCTTTCGCTCCTGCTGACTTGGTCCCAGGTAATGATTTTTTCCAGATAACGGCGATCAAGACGCAGTATTTTGGCGGTGCTTGAAATTACCTTGGCGGCAAAACGGCGCGGGATCGCATCATTCAAAGGATAACGGCCATGCTGTGCGCTGGCGACATGCGCCACTTTGCGGCCATCCGGGTATTCGCACTGCAATTCGCCTTCAAGCAGATAAACCGTGTCATCGTCGACGCTGCCTGCTTCAAAAATATAATCGTGTCGGGCGTATTGCGTGACTACCGCATCCCGGCCCAATTGGTCTCGAGTTTCGGTACGTAATGATTCCAAAGGAAATAATTTGGCAAGATCTGAAGCGGACACCGGCATATGAATCTCCCTGCAATTTGTTCAGTCTAGCCCGACTGGCGTTAAAAGCCGAGGGTTTTCAGTATTTCCCATTCTA
>CAZPCE010000071.1:0-3738 GCA_964584915.1 uncultured Arenimonas sp.
AACGCGTTCTTGCAGTTTTTCCTTGTCGTAATCGGAAGAAGTTTCTTCGATTTGCGCCTTGATTTGCTTGATGCGGGCCTGGATGCCTTCGGCAACACCGGCACCGTCAATAATCGTGGTGTTTTCTTTCGAAACCTGAATCTTCTTGGCGCGGCCGAGATCTTTGATCGTGGCTTTGTCCAATGCAAGACCGACTTCTTCGGAAATCACGGTACCGCCGGTGAGAATCGCCATGTCTTCCAGCATCGCTTTGCGACGATCGCCGAAACCAGGTGCTTTCACTGCGCAGACTTTCACGATGCCGCGAATGGTGTTGACCACCAAAGTTGCGAGAGCTTCGCCTTCGACTTCTTCGGCAACGATCAGCAACGGCTTGCCGGCTTTCGCAACGGCTTCCAGCACTGGCAACAATTCACGCACGTTCGAAATTTTCTTGTCATGCAACAAAATGAACGGATCTTCCAGATCGGCCGCCATGCTTTGCTGGTTGTTGATGAAGTAAGGCGACAGATATCCGCGATCGAACTGCATGCCTTCGACGACGTCGAGTTCATTGTCCAGACCGGAACCGTCTTCAACGGTGATCACGCCTTCTTTGCCAACTTTGTCCATGGCTTTTGCAATCAACTCGCCGATGTTGTGATCGGAGTTGGCCGAGATCGAACCGACCTGGGCGATTTCCTTGCTGCTATTGCAAGGCTTGCTGATTTTCTTCAGTTCTTCGGTAGCCGCGATGACTGCTTTGTCCATGCCGCGTTTCAGATCCATCGGGTTCATGCCGGCAGCGACTGCCTTCATGCCTTCGCGGATCATGGCTTGCGCCAATACGGTCGCGGTGGTGGTACCGTCACCGGCGTTGTCGGAAGTTTTCGAAGCGACTTCCTTCACCATTTGTGCACCCATGTTTTCAAACTTGTCGGAAAGTTCGATTTCTTTCGCTACCGAAACGCCATCCTTGGTGATGGTCGGTGCGCCGAAACTTTTTTCCAGCACCACGTTGCGGCCTTTAGGACCGAGGGTGGCTTTCACTGCATTGGCGAGAATGTTGACGACCTTGAACATGCGTGAACGTGCGTCTTCACCAAAACGAATATCTTTAGCTGACATGATGTATTACCTCAAAAATAAATTTAAATTTTTATTGGGTGCGCGTACCGCGCACCGTCAAATTCAATCGGATTTCATCGGTGCGCTTGAGCGCACCCTGTGCATCAACCCAAAATCGCGAAAATGTCGTCTTCTTTGGCAATCAGGTATTCGACGCCGTCGAGCTTGACTTCGGTGCCGGCATATTTGCCAAACAACACTTTGTCGCCCACTTTGACTTTCGGCGCGCGGGTGCTGCCGTTGTCCAGGGCCTTGCCGTCACCGACTGCAATTACTTCACCTTTAATCGGCTTTTCAGTGGCCGAATCGGGGATGACAATGCCGCCAGCGGACAGTTTTTCTTCTTCCATACGCTTGATAACGACGCGATCAAAGAGCGGTTTAATATTCATAGCTTCCTCTTAGTCAATAAAAACAGATACTTACGATACTTCTTAATGTTTTTTGGGGTTGTTGTTAGCACTCTACCCCACCGAGTGCCAATTTTAACGCGTAAACATGACCGTAGGGTGATGTTTGGCTTGCCTGCTTAATGGGGCGATATTGGCAGGCTTTCAAGGGTGGGCCGCGGGCCGCCTGCCATTTGTCACAATTCCGGCTTAATATCCGGGTCTTGCGTCAATATCTTTTATTGGGGAAATGCATGTCGTTTGGAAAAAAGGGGGCAGCCTGGCTGCTCGGGAGTATTTTTGTCTTCGCAAACCTGTCGGCCCACGCCGAAGTGTTCATCAATGAAATTCATTATGACGATGCCGATACGCCTACCGCAGGCGACAACAACGAAAGCATCGAAGTGGTTGCCACCAATGGCGAAGACCTAAGCCTTTACGATATCGTGCTCTATAACGGCAGCAGCCCAAGTGCGGCGCTGACTTATGATACCGACGCCGTCCCTGCCGGCTCCTTGGTAACTTGCGGCTCGACCGTTCGCATCGGCGTGCTGACTTACGCCAGTCCCGCGCAGATACAAAACGGCGGCAACGATGCGATCGCTTTGGTGCGGCGTTCCGATAGTGCCGTTGTGCAATTCCTCAGTTACGAAGGCGCCGCGACGGCAAGCAATGGTCCAGCTTCCGGACAAACCAGCATCGCCATTCCGGTCTCTGAAACCAACAGCACGGCCGAAGGCACATCGCTGCAGTTGGGTGGCACCGGCGCAACGTATGCCAATTTTGCCTGGAACGCATCGGCAACAAGCACTTTCGGAACCTGCAACAACAACCAGACCTTCAATCTTGGCCCACCGGTCAATATATTGCCTTCGGTCAGCTCGACCAATCCGGCGAATAACGGCAGCGTTTTGCCGGGCACGTCCACTTTCAACGCTACTTTCAGCGAAAACGTCAACCTGACTCCAACGGCTTTCACGATGAGCTGCAGCCTTTCGGGTACTGCGTCCCTGAGTTATGCCTCCAGCGGCACCAGTATTGCGATAACAAGTTCGGCGGGCCTGCAGGATGGCGACAACTGTGTATTGACTGTCCATGCGGATCAAATCACCGATGCCGACTCCGCCAATCCGGCTGCGAATACCGTCATTAATTTCAACGTCGGCGCTCCGCCCAACCAGGCGCCATCGGTAATTTCAACAACGCCCGCCAACAATGCCGTTGGAGTGCCCGCCGCCACCGATATCAGTGTCGTTTTCAGCGAAACCATCGCCGCCGATCCGGAGGCATTCGCATTGCAATGCAGTTCATCCGGATTAATCCAGCCGGGCATCAACAGCGCCGGTAATCCGACGATAATCCTTTCCACCAATACCGCATTGCAAGCCGGAGAAACCTGCACGCTCACCGTCATTGCGGCGGGCATCGTGGACGGCAATGGTTTGGCGATGGCGCAAAACTACGTCAGCCACTTCACCATTGCGGGCAATATTTCGGCCTACTACAACCGCGTCAATACCAGCAGTGCGGAACAATTACGCTGTTCATTAAATACGGTAATTCGCGGCCATACCGTTTACCCCTACAGCGCCGGCACAACCGACACTTGGGACATCCTGGAAATTGCCGACGAAGATCCGAACAACAGCGGCAAGATTCTGGATGTCTATCGCAATCGCAGTTACACAAAGGTCAGCAGCCGTGCCGGCACCGGAAGCGGCTTGACCTACAACCGCGAACACACCTGGCCAAACTCGCTGGGCTTCGGCACCGATACCGGTAACCTGGGCTTGCCTCATGGGCCTTACACCGATACGCACATGCTTTATCTCAGCGATACCAACTACAACGCCGACCGTGGCAATGACCCTTATGCAAATTGCACCATGGCTTCGGGCTGCGGCGAGCGTGCAACGGAAGTCAACAATGGAAATGGCGGCGGCACGGGCGTTTATCCCGGCAATTCCAACTGGACCAACGGCACGTCATTCGAAACCTGGAGCAAGCGCAAGGGCGACGTCGCGAGAGCAGTGATGTATATGGCCATTCGCTACGAAGGCGGCACCCATACCGTAACCGGCCAAAACGAGCCTGATCTGGAATTGACCGATAACCGCAGCCTGATTGTCGGCACCTCTTCATCGCCGGCGTATATGGGCTTGATGTCGGACTTGTTGCAATGGCATTTGGCCGACCCACCCGATGCCGCCGAGCTCGCACGCAACCAAGTCATTTTCAATTT
>CAZPCE010000071.1:3748-11237 GCA_964584915.1 uncultured Arenimonas sp.
CAGGGCAACCGGAATCCGTTCATCGATCATCCGGAATGGGCCACGGCGGCTTTGTTCAACTCCGGCAAACCGGCAACGTGTATCTTGAACACGCCCGAGCCCGCTCCCGATGGCAAATATCGCCCGATACTCAAGCCACGACCGCCTACAACCAACAGATAACTATACGAACAAAAAATACCGGGCTCGCCCGGTATTTTTTTTTGGCGACGTGCTGCGCCGCAACACAAGATATTGGGTGTAAATGTGACACAAACCACAATACTTCCTGTCACAATCAGCTGGCAAGATAACGCACGTGTGTCATTTCTTTATCGGGGACGAATAATTATGTGGCTTAAAAAATCTGGGGCAGCTGGCCTGCTCGCGAGTCTTTTTGTGTGTACCAGTTTCAATGCCAATGCCGAAATGTTTATCAACAAATTCCAAGACAACGATTCCACCTCCAGCGGCGACATTGCCGAGAAAGTCGAAGTCGTCGCGACCGCCGGCGAAAATCTCGCCACCTATCGCATCTATTTGTATAACGGCACCGGCAGCACCACTGCCGCAACGTATTACGACAATGATTTATTGCCTGCCGGCAGCAATGTGACGTGCGGCGGAACGGTGAAAATTGCGGTACTCAGCTACCCAAGCAACGGCATTCAAAACGGCGCCAACGATGGTATCGCCCTGGTTAACGGCAGCGGCTCGCTCGTGCAGTTCATCAGTTACGAAGGCGCGATCAAGGCTTCCAACGGACCTGCCGCGGGTGTCACCAGTACCAATCTTTCCGTGGCGGAAGACAACAGCACCGTACCGGGCAGATCCCTGCAATTGGGCGGCACCGGTACCGGTTCGTCCAGCTTTACCTGGCGTGCGGCCGCAACCCAAACTGCCGGTGCCTGCAACAACAGCCAGACTTTCACAAGCGCCACCAACACTCCGCCTTCCGTGACATCGACCACGCCTGCCAATGGCGCCACCGGAGTCGCGGCAGCCAGCGACATTCAAGTCAATTTCAGTGAAAGCGTCACCGCCAGTGCGGGCGCCTTTACTCTTTCCTGCAGCCAAAGCGGAACGCGTGCGTTGACCTACCCGGCTTCAGGCACCAATTTCACGGTCTCGCATAACGGTGCCTTGATCGGTGGTGAAACCTGCACGTTCACCGCCGTGGCTGCCAATATCAAAGACAGCGGCAATGCATCGCCCACCAGCAACAAGGTGATCAGCTACACGATTGCAGCGGCACAAAACACCGGCTACTACAGCCACGTGAATACCAGCAGCGCTTCGCAACTGCGTTGCTCGCTGAATCAGACCATTCGTGGCCATACCGTTTATCCGTATACCAATAGCTCGGGCACCGATGTCTGGAAAATTCTCGAAATCGCCGATGAAGATCCGAACAATTCCACCAAGGTTTTGGACGTGTATCGCAACCACAGTTACACCAAAGTTTCCGGTCGCGCAGGCACCGGCACCGGCCTGACTTACAACCGCGAACACACGTGGCCGAACTCGCTCGGCTTTGGCAGCACGACGGGCAATCTTGGTCTGCCATATGCGCCTTACACCGACACGCACATGCTCTATGCCAGCGACACCACCTACAACTCCGATCGCGGCAACAAGCCTTACGGCAATTGCACACTGGCTTCCGGCTGCGGCGAGCGCGCGACCGAAGTGAACAATGGCAGTGGCGGCGGAAGCGGCGTGTACCCGGGCAACTCGAACTGGGTGAAAACACCTGATGGCAATACCGGCACCTTCCAGGTCTGGGGCAAGCGCAAAGGTGACGTTGCGCGCGCCGTGCTTTACATGGCCATCCGCTATGAAGGCGGCACGCATCCGGTCACCGGCCAAAGCGAACCCGATCTGGAAATGACCGACGACCGCAGCAAGATCGTAATCACCTCGGCATCACCGGCCTATATGGGCTTGCTGACCGATTTGCTGCAATGGCATCTTGCCGATCCGCCGGATGCCGCCGAGCGCGCACGCAACGAAGTCATCTTCAGCTTCCAGGGCAACCGCAATCCGTTTATCGATCATCCTGAATGGGCGACGGCAGCGCTGTTCAATTCGGCCAAGCCAGGTACCTGTCAACTGAACTGATAGACAGTATCCAAACGAAAACGCCGGGGAAACCCGGCGTTTTTGCTTCCGATGCGCTGCAAACCGGGGTTTTCCTTTTTCCTTCGCAACCAAAGCCCTACAATTGGCCTCTTGTGAGCATGTGCTGAAATCGCTCGATCGAAGGAATCGGAATGTTGCGTAATTTGTTGCTGTTGTTAAGCACGCTTTTGCTTGTCCCTGCCGCGTTGGCGGTTGATGAAAAAGACCTGTTACCGATCGACCAAGCCTTCGCCTTGAGTACGAAAGCGGTTTCACGCGACAAGATCGAATTCACCTGGAAAATCGCACCGGGCTATTACCTGTATCGTCATCGAATGAGTGTGAGTTCGGTCGATGGCGCATTCAAGCTCAATACGCTTGAGTTACCCGAAGGCCAGCACAAGAAAGACCAGTTCTTCGGTGAAGTGCAAACTTATCGCAATGAAGTCGTCGGTATACAAACCGGTACCGCTGCCGATGGCGTCGATAGCGTTGCTTTTCTGGTGAAGTACCAGGGCTGCGCGGATGTCGGCGTGTGTTATCCGCCGCACAAGAAAACCATTACCGTCGCTTTGCCGGCAGGATCGCAAACAGATTCGATTTCACTGAATTCAGGCGCCGACAAAAAATCGGATTTATTCGGCAGCGCCAAAATCACGACCGACAGTCTGCCGCTGCCGGCCAGTGAGGCTTTTCAGTTCGAAGCCATCGTCAACACGTCGAATGAGTTGCTGCTGCGCTTCACTCCGGCACCCGGTTATTACCTTTATCGCGACAAGACCAAACTCAATATCGTCAGCGATGAGGATTCGGTCGTGGCGGGCGAACTGCAATGGCCTCCGGCGAAATCGCATAAGGACGAACACTTCGGCGATGTCGCGGTCTTTTTCGATCTGGTCGAAGCCAAACTTCCGCTGCTGTTGAAAGATTCGAAAGCGCACGACATCCGATTGAAGGCGAGTTTCATCGGCTGCCAGGAAAACGGTATCTGCTATCCGCCGATGAAACGTGAAATTGCGTTGTCGATTCCCGCAGGCGGAAAAGTCGGCGACGTTCCCGCTGCAAAAACGACAACGCCGTTCAATGCCCTTGCCTGGATCCAGGCACTGCTGCTAGCTCTCGGCGGCGGCCTGATTCTCAATTTGATGCCGTGCGTGTTGCCCGTACTGTCGTTGAAGGCCTTGTCATTGGTGGAAGGCGCCGACAACAACGGCAATGCGCGCAAGAAAGCGCTTTGGTACACGTTTGGCGTGATGATCAGTTTCGCCGCCGTCGGCGCGATAGCGATTGGATTGCGACATGCCGGTCTCGCACTGGGCTGGGGCTTTCAATTGCAGCAACCGGTGATTGTCTCCGTTCTTGCGCTGGTCATGCTGGCGGTTGGCCTGAGTTTGTCGGGCGTATTCCAAATCGGCGCGGGCTTGGCTGGTGTTGGTCAAAAGCTCACGGAGAGTGCCGGCTACAAAGGCGATTTCTTTACCGGTGTGCTTGCCGTTGTCGTTGCCAGCCCCTGCACCGCACCGATGATGGGCGGCGCGCTGGCATTCGCATTCGCGACCTCGCCATTGCTCGCCATCAGCGTTTTTCTTGCACTGGGTTTGGGCTTGGCCTTGCCGTTTCTATTGATCGCCTATGTTCCCGCGCTTGCAAAACTGTTGCCGAAACCGGGGGCGTGGATGGAAACGCTCAAGCAGGTTCTGGCCTTCCCGATGTACCTGACGGCCGCCTGGCTGGTATCGGTTATCGCGGCACAACGCGGTTCGATGGGCGTGATGTTCATCCTTGCAGGCGCTACCGTATTCGCATTCGCCTTGTGGCTATGGGAACGCACCCGTTACAGCGAAAAGAAATTCGCCCGCGTGTTTGCCTTGCTCGGCTTCCTGGCGACCGCCTACAGCGTTTTCGCAATTTACAAAATCAATGACACGCCGCCGAAACAAGTTGCCTCCGAAAGCCATGTCGTTTTTTCAACCGAAGCATTGGCGCGTTTGCAAAACGATAATCGGCAAGTCTTCGTGGACATGACCGCCGACTGGTGCATCACCTGCAAGGCAAATGAAGCCGCCGTTTTTTCCCGCCCCGCTTTCAAGAAACTGCTGGAAGAAACCAACACCGTTTACATGGTGGGCGACTACACCAACGTCGATCCTGAAATCACGAAATTCCTGGATCTGCACAAGTCTGTCGGCGTGCCTTTGTACGTCGTGTATTCGGCCAAACATCCGGAAGGCAAGGTCTTGCCCACCATCATGACCGCCGGCATCATCGAAAAAGCGTTGCGCGAAGATCAAGAATAATGACGAGTAAAATCATTCGCATCGCGTTGATTCTCGCCATGCTGGCCGGGTTGACGTTCCTGTGGTCGAAATCGGGCGAGTGGCGAAATGCCGCTTTTGAAGAAGCCTCGCGGCCCGATCCGAAGTCTGTCGCAGGCTCGGCACAGGTGATTTCAGCATTGGAAATCATCGACCTGAAGGGAAAGCCGGCCAAGCTGCCGGGGACAGGCCGATATCGCCTGATCAACTATTGGGCCACCTGGTGCGGGCCCTGCCTGGTGGAAATGCCGCTATTGAATCAATTCGCGAAATCGCAAGACGCAAAACAGATCATGGTGATCGGCATCGCGCTGGATGAAATGGCCGAGGTAAATAAATATCTGAAAGAAAATCCGCTTAACTATCCTCAATTTCTCGAACAAGCCGGCCCGGATGACAGCTCTTCGCAACTGGGTAACCGCAGCGGAATCATCCCTTTCAGCATTTTGATAGATCCCGATGGCCGCCTGATACGTAAACACGCCGGCCCGTTTGAAAGCGAACAGCAGTTGCGAGATTGGGCGAAGATAAAGCCTCGCAAGTAAATGTGCGCCAGCTCCCGATTCGCCTGCCGTGAATGCATTCGCTATGATCGACCGGCTCTTTCATGCATACGGGGAATCAGGGATGAACAAATTTTTATGCCGCGCCTTGCTGGCGCTGGCCTGTTCGGGTGCGCACGAAACGGCGAAGGCAGATGACGCTTCTTATGTCGTCCTTTACGAAGAACAGAAGATGGACGTCGAAGACTCCTATCCCATTGCTTACAAAGTGGTGTTCAGCGATATCGTCTATTTTCCCAGCGACAACTTCAACGGAATGAGCGACGAAGCCAGGGATTTCTTCAATGATGTTTCCGAAGATGGCACCGATTGTCCCGGCGTCTGTTTGACCGCCAGCTCGAGTGACCGCAGCTACGGCTATATCAGCGGTGCCACAGTCGAAGAAGTCGTCGAACAGGTCAAACTCTACGTTTGCCCTTTGGACGAGGACTCCGGCGAACAAATTGGCGGCTACTGCGTCGATCGTGGCGCCTACGAGATCAAATCGAGGGTTGCCGAACGCAAATACTTCAGTTGGTCGCCGGAAGTGAAAGAAATTGACCTGGAAGGCGAACTCTAGTGCATTATGCGTAAGCCCTCCGCGGGGTTTACCCATTTTGGGGGCAAAGCCCGTTCAAAACGCTGGTTTTATCCTGCTTAACCAAAATCAAACGGTTGCGATCTGCTGCGAAAACGCAGGTATCGTCTGGACAAATCCCCCAGCTTCGCTCACACTGCCCTGCCCTGGGGAGAGGCATTTTGGCGAAGATTCTGGTTTTACACGGTCCTAATCTCAATCTGCTCGGCGAACGCGAGCCGGGTATCTATGGCCGTACCACGCTGGAAGAGATCAATAGCCGTCTTGGCCAACGTGCCGAGCAGGCCGGGCATGAGCTGGAGACCTTCCAATCCAATGCCGAACACGAGCTGATCAACCGCGTGCAGGCAGCACGCTCGGATGGCACCCGCTTCATCCTGATCAATCCGGCCGCCTTCACGCACACCAGCGTTGCCCTGCGCGATGCCTTGGCCGCGGTACGCATCCCGTTCGTCGAGGTGCATTTGTCGAACCCCCATGCCCGCGAACCGTTCCGGCAGCATTCCTATTTCAGCGACATGGCGCAGGCGGTGATCTGCGGCTTTGGCGCCGACAGTTACAGCTACGCACTCGAATTTTTCATTTCGCACGGCCCGCATACGGCCGCCGATTCCTAATCACATCCCAACAATAAGGACGAAGCCACCATGGACCTTCGCAAAATCAAGAAACTGATCGATCTATTGGAAGAATCCAATCTTGCCGAAATTGAAATCAAGGAAGGCGAAGAATCCGTGCGTCTTGCCCGCATGCCGCGTGGTGGCGTCGCCCCGCCAGCCCCTGTTGTGCATCATGTCGAAGCGCCGCGCACTGCCGCACCAGCACCGGTTGCCCATGCCGCACCTTCCAGCGAATCGCATGGCGGCAAGTCCAAAGACGTTCCCGATGGCCACATGATCCGCTCGCCGATGGTCGGCACCTTCTATGCATCGCCCAATCCCGATTCCGCGCCCTTCGTCAAAGTCGGCCAAACCGTGAAAGCCGGCGACACGCTCGGCATCATCGAAGCGATGAAAATGTTCAATCCGATCGAAGCCGACGTCTCGGGCACCGTGCGCGCCGTGCTGGTGGAAACCGGGCAGCCGATTGAATTCGACGAACCGATGTTCGTGATTTCCTGAGCGAAAGATTCATTCGTCCGCATTTCTGCCGGAATCGAAAAATAATGAGAACGCCCACATGCTAAAAAAAGTCGTCATCGCCAACCGGGGTGAAATTGCGCTGCGAATACTTCGCGCCTGTCACGCACTCGGTATCAAAACGGTCGCCGTGCATTCCACGGTCGACAGGAATCTTAAACACGTGGCGATGGCCGACGAATCGGTTTGCATCGGTCCCGCGCCTTCCAGCGAAAGCTATCTCAACATTCCGGCGATCATTGCTGCTGCCGAAGTCACCGACGCGCAGGCAATCCATCCGGGTTATGGATTCTTATCCGAAAACGCGGATTTCGCTGAACGTTGCGAATCGTCCGGCTTTATTTTTATCGGCCCGACCGCGAACGTGATTCGCATGATGGGCGACAAGGTCGAAGCCATTCGTGCGATGAAAGAGGCCGGCGTGCCCTGCGTGCCGGGTTCCGGTGGTCCGCTTGGCGACGATGGCGATGAATGCATTCGCATGGCGAAAGAAATCGGTTATCCGGTCATCATCAAAGCTGCCGGCGGTGGTGGTGGTCGCGGCATGCGCGTGGTGCGCGAGGAAGCTTCCCTGCTGTCTTCGATCACCACGACCAAAGCCGAAGCCAAGGCCGCATTCAGCAACGACATGGTCTACATGGAAAAGTTTCTGGAAAATCCACGCCATATCGAAATCCAGGTGCTGTCCGATGGACAGGGCAATGCGATCCATCTCGGCGAACGCGATTGCTCGATGCAACGCCGCCATCAGAAAGTGGTGGAAGAAGCACCGGCACCAGGCATTACCGATGAACA
>CAZPCE010000072.1:0-1065 GCA_964584915.1 uncultured Arenimonas sp.
TGGTTTGACGTCCAAAGTCGCTTTCGGCAACTCCACCTTGATTTTGTGTGTCATCAACGGCGCCGTGATCATGAAGATGATCAGCAAAACCAGCATCACGTCCACGAGGGGCGTGACGTTGATATCGGCCATTGGGCCACCTGTGGAATTAGAACTGAATGCCATAAAGCCTTCCTTAAAATGCCTGCTTCAAATCTTGCCTGAATTAACGCTTGTCACCACCGACGCGGGCGCCGGTTGCGAAGAAGTCATGCAGATCATGGGCAAAGGTATCGAACTTAGCGTAGGTATTGCGATTGCTGCGGGTAAAGAAGTTGTATGCCAACACCGCAGGAATAGCGACGAACAAACCGATGGCGGTCATGATCAGCGCTTCACCCACTGGACCGGCAACGCTACCGATGTCGGCTTGGCCGGACTGACCGATCGCGATCAGGGCGTGGTAAATACCCCAGACGGTACCGAGCAAACCTACGAAAGGTGCGGTCGCACCGACAGTCGCCAGCCAGGTCATACCGTCTTCAAGACGTGCACTTTCCTTGGTAACCACTTGACGCAGGGTACGGTCGATGAATTCCGAACGGTTCAGGGACTCAGCCAGACGGTTGCCTTCGCTACGTTGGTGGTGGGCAGCAGCCTGGGCACATTCCAATGCAATTTTCGAGAATGGTTCGTTGGCTGGTTGTTCTTCCATGAAGCGGATTGCATCTTGCGGATTGCTTTCCCAGAAGGTGGCCATCACTTTGTCGGCACGGCTGGAAATCACGCGGCCTTTGATGAAATTGACCGCCATGTAGTAAAGCGAGCCCATCGACATGATGGCCAGGGTTACGAACACGATCGCACCGACGGTGTTTTCGCCACTGAGGAAGGAGGCGAACATGTGGCTGAAACCCATCTTGTTGAAGGCTTCGGCATTATTATTGGCGGCGCCCGCAGCAGCGGCGGAGAGGGTGAGGATGTCCTGTAGCATAAGGATGACCTTTATCTTAGTGATTAATCATTATTGGGGAGTGAAATTAACAGGAACGATAACGTCGCCCCCGACTTTCTGACCGTTTTTCA
>CAZPCE010000072.1:1075-11226 GCA_964584915.1 uncultured Arenimonas sp.
CCAGGATTGAACTTCCATTTTCTTGCTGCTTCGATTGCAGCGCGATCGAGGTTTCGATTCCGGCTTGATTTTTCGACGACAACATTGAGTACGTTGCCATTGGCGTCAATTGTAACCCGTAAGCGAACCATGCCGCCAACGCCGTCACGCAGCTCTTGAGCCGGATATTTTGGCTGTGCGAGAGCTCGGCCAGAGATGTCTTCCGAAGGCGCGACATCTACCGGAATTGCTGTTTGAACGGTCGGCGGTGCTGGTGGTGGTGCAGCAACTGAGTTTGCATTTGGGTCGTTATAAACCACTGGCGGTTGCTCCGGTGGCGGAGGCAAAACCGTTGGACGCGGTGTATTGACCACAGTAGTAATCACAACCGGTTTTTCCGGTGGTGGTGGTGGTGGCGGCGGAGGTGGTGGTGGTGGGTCGGTAAAGCTGACCGGAACCACTTGATCTTCTTCCTCGGCCGGAGGTGGTGCCGAAACCGGCGCCATCAGCATCATAAAGCCGGCTACGTGCAGCGCCATTGCAAAAGCAACGCCACCAATCCGTGGCCAGCTTATGCCGGCTGCTTTGTCATCTCTGTTATTGGGATCCGTCATGCGGTGGCGGCTCTTAAAAAATTTGTTTTCGCGACGCTCCCGCGCCATGACCCGCGACAACCATATCGCGGGAACCTCTAAGCTTATACCAAGATGCTGCTTTATCCAATCTCTACGTCTTGCATAATTGTGCGCTACTTCGCCTTACTTGGATTTACCCAATTCCTTGTCGGCCATGTTGATTTGGGTTTTTGCGTCATTGGCATTTATTCCCCCTTTCGCGATCGCATTTTTAGCGTTTTCTTTACATGCAGCCCATTTTTCCTCCTGGCATTGAACAATGGCCAAGTTCAGGTAAACGGCCCCATCCTTGCTGATCGGCGCTGCCTTGGACCAATTGACGATTGCCTTGTCGACACCATCGTCGCGACCACTGTAATAGTAGGCCTCGGCCAGCACGTTGTAATTGCTTGCGGTCGGTTTCAGGATTCCCTTGTCCAGTCCCTCCTGAACCACGGCCACCATGTCTTCCTCTTTGTTTTTCATTTGGGAATAAATATTCATCGCGGTCAGGTAATCGCGTTCTTCGACCAGTTGTTTTGATGCCCGCAATTCCGCGATGACGTCGGCTGCCTGTTCGTACTGTTTTGCATCACGATAGGTGATGGCAAGATTTATTTTCGTCGCTCGATCATTGCCTGTCGTCTGTGCCAACGTTTTGGTCAACTCCGCCGCTTTATCCAGTTGTCCTGATTCCGCGTATGCACGTGCCAGCATCTGCGCGACGGCCGCGTTCGCCGAATCCAGTGCACGCACTTTTTCGAGAGCCGGAATCGCTTCCTGGAATTTTTTCAGGCGAAACTGCGAGTTTCCTTTCACCAACAACACTTCCTTCGATTCGGTCTTGGTTTCGTTGATGAACTTGTTGGCCGTATCGAGCGCGTTCTGATAATCCTGGTCAATCAAATATCTTTGTGAAAGCTGTTGCATCAAGCCGTAGTGATCGTTGTTGCCGAGACCGTCCGCCTTGATGATGTCTTCGAGCAACGGAATTGCCGCGGCATGGTTGTTATTGTCTTTCTTGGTAACCAGCAACAACTTTACCTGTATGGCCACGGCACGGTCGTTCGCATTGGCGGTGCTGTCGGTTTCCAGTTTTTCTGCGGCGGCCATTGCGTCCTCGTCCTTGCCTTTCTGAAAAGCGGTAACCATCTGGTTACGCAGCTTGGTCAGGCCCGGTGTTCCCTTTGTGCTGGCCGGTACACGGGTCGCCAATGGATAACGCGGCACTTCCTGCTGCGCCTCCTTGTCTTTCAGCTTTTCTCCCTCGGCGTCGTAGGAATCGGCTTGTTTCGCCAGTCTGGCCTGGTAGGAGTCCACCTTTTTTTCCTCGGCAACGGATGTCGCCGCAAAAGAAAAACCGCACAGGCCAACACCAATTGCCAAAACCAGAGGATGCATACGTTTCATCTCAAGACTCCAAGAGCAAAAGCACTAATTAAAGATTGCAAGGGTACGGGGCACGAGCTTCATACTCAAGCCCCGGCTTTATTTCAGAAACATGAAGGCTTTCTTCCAGCCTTGTGCGCCGCCTGAAAATTATCCATTAACCCGGGTGTTCGTTCTTTCAGGGTTTTAATGCGATTTTCGGAATCGGGATGCGTCGATAAAATTTGCGGAGGGCTGCCATTCTTGTTGAACAGCATCATGTTTTGCCACAAATTAACGGCCTTTGCAGGGTCAAAGCCTGCATTTGCCATGTATTTCTGGCCGAGCACGTCCGCCTCTTTCTCGTGCTTGCGCGAAAATGGCAGCAATACGCCTACTTGCGCGCTCAATCCCAAGCCCGCCATCAGCAACTTGGTATTGTTGGACGAGGTTTTCGATCCAGCGTAAGCGCCTGCGCCTTGCAACACGAGCCCGGTCAATGTTTGCTGGGAAACACGCTCGTTGGCATGCTGCGATACCACGTGCGCCATTTCGTGACCAATCACGGCCGCCAGTTCATCCTGCGACTTGATCACCTTGTACATGCCGGTGTTCACGCCAACCTTGCCGCCGGGCAAGGCGAATGCGTTCGGGCTTTCATCTTCGAATACCTGCACCTCCCAGGCTTTTTTCGCCTGGTTTTCCGGCAGTACTGCAATCAGGGCGTTCACCACGCATTGGGTGCGGGCAAGTTTTATCTTGTCGGTGGAAAGTTTGTTGCCGCTTTTCATTTTTTCGAAAGCTTCGCTGCCCATCTGGTTCATCTGCGCATCGGAAACCAGCAGCAATTGTTTGCGTGCTTCCAGCGTGGTGGAAAATCCAATCGCAGCCGTGATTGCCGTTGCAATAACTACATGTCGTTTCATCGAAGACCTCAAAAAGACGGATAACCGGAACCAGTCGAAATATAACGATCGCTAGCTGAACGACGGCGCATTCAGTTGAACACGAGCAATGTCGCGACAGCCAGTAAATTATTGCCGGCATGGGCCAAGATTGCGGGCCACAGCTTGCCGGTCTTGCGGTATACCCAGGCAAAAACCGCGCCCATCAATCCGTACAAAAAAAGCTTCAAGAGCCAGTCGCCAAGCCCGGAAGTCGGTGCCGGTTCATGCACCAAGGCAAATAACAGGCTGCTGATGACATAAGCTGCCGCAACGTGATTTGCCTGTGCCAGACGACCGAAGAGTTGTTTGCGAAAAAACAATTCTTCGAAAACCGGCGCAATCACGACGACGAAAAGCATGACGGCAACGGGCCATTGTTTACTTAAATTTTCAAGGATTTCCTGATTGCTCGGCTTAGAAAGCAGGCCGGCTGCTTCGAGCAGGTTGGTTGCCAGCAACGTAAATAGAAAAACCGCTGCGCTGGCTGCAATGGCGAGCAATGCGGATTTCTTTTTCGTGATTTGCGATGCGGCGAAACGCAGTTTTCGGCCTCGCCAAAGGGATAAAACCGATATCGCCAGATACATGGCAAGTACGGCGATCAGCAATTGTGCTGTGCTCCCCGGCTCCGCCTCGGAAGCAACATGGCCCGCGCGAAAGAAGACCGACCCGACTGTCCAGACCGCCGTCATCACCATCATTCCGACAAACCAGAACAAGAGAAAAAGACCAAGGTCCGAAACGACAGCGCCCAGAATGGGGAAAATTCCGGGCGTTGTTTTTTTCGCTTCGCTTTTTACCGCGAAACCGTTTTCGTTCGCCTGCATCCTTTTAAATATCCAGATTGCCCACGCGCAGTGCGTTATCTTCGATGAACACGCGGCGCGGCTCAACAACGTCACCCATCAGCGTGGAGAAAATCTGGTCGGCGGCTACGGCGTCTTCGATCCGCACCTTGAGCAAGCGGCGTGTTTCCGGATTCACCGTGGTATCCCACAATTGTTCCGGATTCATTTCACCCAAGCCTTTGAAGCGCTGGATGGTACGGCCGCGTTTTGCTTCTTCCAGCAACCATTCCTGCACTTGTTTGAAAGTGCTGACAGCCTGTGATTTCCCGCCTCTCTGCACGACCGCGCCTTCCTGCAGCAAGCCGTTCAGCTGTTGCGCGACTTCGGTCAGGGTACGCAATTCGCCATGCACCAATTGCTGCACCGCCAAGGTTTGCGTGTGCGTCAAACCGTGGTGGCGTTTTTCGATAATCAACGCGCCGCCGAGGCCTTCTTCTTGCGCAACCTGGATGCGAATCGAAAATTGCGGGCGTCCCAAACCGACGTTATTGAGTTTGGTTTCCAGCGTTTTGCACCATGATTTCAATGTGTCTGCGTCTTTGAAATCTTCCACTTTCAGCGCAGGCATTTCGAGAATGTTTTCGAGTACCGCGGCATCAACGCGATACGCGTGGCGTTGAATGACTTCGTTTGCGGCAACCACTTCAAGCAACAGTTTTTCCAGTGCCAAACCATTGATCGCCGGTGCCGATTCCGATGGCCGCAGTTCGGCGCCTTCGACGGCGTGATTCACCAGATAGGCATTCAATGCTGCATCGTCTTTGATGTATTGCTCGTTCTTTCCCTGCTTGATTTTGTACAAAGGCGGCAGACCGATATAGATGTGACCGCGTTCCAGCAGTTCCGGCATTTGGCGATAGAAAAATGTCAGCAACAGTGTACGGATATGCGAGCCATCGACGTCGGCGTCGGTCATCAAGATAATGCGGTGGTAACGCAATTTGTCCGGGTTGTATTCGTCCTTGCCAATGCCGCAACCAAGCGCGGTAATCAGCGTTCCGACTTCGGCCGATGCGAGCATGCGATCAAAACGCGCGCGTTCCACATTGAGGATCTTGCCTTTCAGCGGCAGGATGGCTTGTGTCTTGCGATTACGGCCTTGTTTGGCCGAACCACCGGCCGAGTCACCTTCGACGATGAACAGTTCGGATAAAGCCGGATCTTTTTCCTGGCAATCGGCGAGCTTGCCTGGCAGGCCGGCGATATCCAGCGCGCCTTTGCGGCGCGTCAAATCGCGGGCTTTGCGTGCCGCTTCGCGGGCGCGCGCTGCATCGACGATCTTGCCGGCAATGGCGCGGGCTTCATTCGGGCGTTCCTGCAGGAATTCTTCCAGTTTCTGGCCGATAACCGCTTCCACGGCAGGCCGCACTTCGGAAGACACCAGTTTTTCTTTCGTTTGCGAACTGAAACTTGGATCCGGCACCTTGACCGATAGCACAGCGATCATGCCTTCGCGCATATCGTCGCCCGACATCGCCACTTTGGCTTGTTTTGCGATACCGCTTTGCTCGATGTAATTACCCAAGGTGCGCGTCAACGCAGCACGGAAACCGATCAAATGGGTGCCGCCATCTTTTTGCGGAATATTGTTGGTGAAGCAAAACATGGTTTCCTGATAGGCATCGGTCCACTGCAATGCAATGTCGACCACGATGCCGTCTTTTTCACCGGAAGCTGAGATAACTGTTTGATGTAGCGGGGTTTTTACGGAAGCCAGATGTTCCACGAAGCTCTTGATGCCGCCTTCGTATTCGAACAAATCACGCTTGCCCTCGCCTCGCTCGTCGATCAATTCGATCTTGACGCCGGAGTTCAGGAAGCTAAGCTCACGCAGTCGTTTGGCCAGAATGTCATAGTGAAACTCGACGTCGGTGAAGATATCGGCATTCGGCAGGAATCGAAGCTCGGTACCGCGTTTGGTCGATGGACCGACTTGCTTCAGCGGATAAAGCGGCTCGCCTTCGGCGTATTCCTGCTGGTGGTGGAAACCGTCGCGCCAGATGTTCAACCAAAGCGATTTCGACAAGGCGTTGACCACGGACACGCCGACGCCATGCAAGCCACCGGAAACTTTGTAGCTGTTGTCATCAAACTTACCGCCGGCATGCAGCACGGTCATGATGACCTCGGCTGCCGATACGTTTTCTTCCTTGTGGATATCCGTCGGGATACCGCGACCGTTATCGGATACCGAGCACGAACCGTCACCATGCAGGGTAACTACCAGACGATCGCAATGCCCCGCCAGCGCTTCATCGATACCGTTATCGACGACTTCAAATACCATGTGATGCAGGCCGGTACCGTCATGGACATCGCCGATATACATGCCGGGACGCTTACGGACGGCTTCGAGGCCCCGTAAAACGGTGATCTTGCTGGAATCGTAGGTGTTGTTGGGGGCAGGCGTGTTTTCTGGTACTTGCGGGTCGGTCATTTTGATAGGTTTTCCATGGTGTCTTACAGCCAGCGCCAAGCGGCGACCGGGCTTCGTATCAAGCGTTCGATTATACCCCGGAATGGTCTCTCGCTGCTTCCATCGCGCTACCTGGAAAGCTGGACAACCTCACCATGTTTCACGTGAAACCTGGCTTGTGCACTCATCTTATTGTCGAGTATTGCCGGGCTTTCGGTAGCGGTAAGAACTACCTGGGCATTCGATGCCGCCAGATGCGACAACACCTGTTCCTGATGCTGAATATCGAGCTCCGAGGCAAGATCGTCCATACACACCACTGGCCATTCGTTTTTGCGGTGTGCGTAGTTTTCTGCCTGGGCCATCACGCAAGCCAGGGCGGTTAGTTTTTCCTGGCCACGGGAAAGCGTTTCCCTGTTTGGCAGGTTTTCGTATTCCACCCGCCAGTCCGCCCGATGCGGACCCACGCTCGTGCTCCCCGTCTGCAAATCGCGTTGTCGGCTTAAAGTAAGGGCATCCTGCAAAGAGAGGTCGGCACGTTTCCAGCCAGGCACGAATGTCAGATGGGCCAAACCCAATTCGGGTAGGTATCTGACTACGGTATCGTTGAGCTCTACATCCAGCTCTTCCAGATAGTGAGATCGGTAACGGCTGATGATTTCGCCACTAGAAGCCATTTCCTTTTCCCAGGGGGTTAACAGGCTCGATCCGGCTTGGGATTTGAGCAAGGTATTGCGTTGTTTTAGGGAACGGGCATAACGACGCCACTGTTGTACAAACTCAGGTTCCACGTGAAACAGGCCCCAATCCAGATAACGACGCCGGTGCTCAGCGCCGCCGCCGATCAATTCATGACTGCCTGGCTCAAAGGTAACGATGGGTATGTCAGCACAAAGCTCGGTCAAACTCTGGGTGTTCTGTCCGTTGAGTTTGGCCTGCCAGGTATTCCCGGTATGCAACAGGCCGGCGTGGCGCTCCCCAGGCCTTCCCTCCAACCATCGAATAAACACTTCGCATTGCCCGCTGCCGGTACGGATCATGCCGTCCCGGACGCGGCCCCGGAAGGAACGGCCATATCCCATGAGGTGAATAGCCTCGATAACCGACGTCTTGCCCGCACCATTGCCGCCGGTAATCAGATTGATTCCGGGCGCCAGATGCAGCTCTGCCTGTTGAATACAGCGCAGATCTTTAATTCGAAGTTCGGTTAGTTGCATGGTTCTCGAAGCAAAAAGCCCGGATTAACCGGGCTTTTGAAAGCAGGGCTGGTTAGATAATCACAAACGCAATGGCATAACCACATGACGGCTACGGTCGTGGCTCGCTTCGCGAACCAGCGCCGAGGAGTTGCCGTCACGCAAATTCAGGATCACATGTTCTTCGCGCAGTGCGGACAGGGCATCCAGCAAATACGTTACGTTGAAGCCGATCGAAAGATTATCAATCTTGGTTTCCGCTTCCAGCTCTTCCTGGGCTTCTTCGCTTTCCGGGTTGTTTGCAATGATACGAAGCTGGCCCGGCGAGATTTCCAGTTTCACGCCACGGTACTTTTCGTTTGACAGGATCGCAGCACGTTGCAGTGCTGCACGCAATGCTTCTCGGTCCACTTTTACTTCCTTGTCGGCACCGATCGGAATAACCGCTTCATAATCAGGGAAACGGCCGTCGATCAATTTAGAGGTGAAAGTGACATCGGTACGGCGCATACGCAGATGGTTACGGCCCACTTCCAGTTCTACTTCACGATCTCCACCTTCCAACAATCGTTGCAACTCCAACACGCCTTTGCGCGGAACGATGATTTGCTTGCGAGTTTGGGCGCCTTCCGGCAATTCCGCTTCACACAGAGCCAGACGGTGGCCATCGGTCGCAACGCAACGCAGGCCGCTTTCGCGTAAATCCAGCAATAGGCCGTTCAAGTAATAACGGACATCCTGTTGAGCCATGGCAAAAGCGGTTCGTTCTATCAATTCTTTCAAAGCCGACTCAGACACGCGAATTCGTTCAACCAGGTCCAGATCTTCCACGGCAGGAAAATCACGGCTTGGCAAGGTCGCCAAACTGAAGCGACTGCGTCCAGCTTGTACCGTTACTTTGTCTCCGGTTTGGGAGATGGTTACCTTGCTACCGTCAGGCAATGCCCTGACGATTTCAAACAGTTTTCTTGCCGGGATCGTGGTCTCACCGTTTTCCGCATCATCCACTTCCGATCTGGCAATCATTTCGACTTCGAGATCGGTACCCGTCATCGAAAGTTTGTTGCCTTCGACCGAGACCAATAAATTGGCTAGCACAGGCAGCGTTTGTCTACGTTCAACCACGTTGACGACTTGCTGTAAGGGTTTTAAAAGAACTTCGCGAGAAAGACTAAAACGCATGCCGTATGCCCCATTAACCTAGTGGATATATATAAAGAGTGGTGGTGGTAGAGTCGTCAAAAACCTTGGATAAGCTTTCAAGTATTTGTTTTTAATATAATTTCTATCTCTCGCCGGGTGTGGGTGAAGACACCTGAGGCTAGGGATAGCCTGTGGATAAATACCGAATCCCAAAACTATCCCCAGTTTATTCACAAATTATCCCGCTGGTAAGTCTTATTCACTTAATTTACGTATTAATTTGTCCCAATCTTCTTTCATCTTGCCGTCGGTGTTCAATAATTCACGGATAACGCGACAGGCGTGCAACACCGTTGTGTGGTCCCTGCCGGCAAAGGCATCGCCAATTTCCGGCAAACTGTGTTCGGTCAATTCCTTGGTCAGGCACATCGCCAGTTGTCTAGGTCTCGCCAAGCTCCGTGTACGTTTTTGCGAAAGCAAGTCCGCCATTCGCAGTTGGTAATAGTCGGCAACCGTTTTCTGGATATTGGTGATCGAAACCACCTGTGATTGTGCACGCAACAAATCACGCAAGGTTTCCTGCGCGAATTCCATCGTAATGGTTTTGCCGAATAAATTTGCCCTGGCGGCCAGAGTATTCAAGGCCCCTTCCAGATCACGCACGTTGGAGCGCATGCGTTTGGCGATTTGAAATGCAACATCATCAGGTAACGGAACGCCACGTTCCGCCGCTTTTGCCATCAAAATAGCCGCACGCGTTTCGAAATCGGGCGGTTCGATCGCGACCGACAAACCCCAGCCCAGCCTGGATTTGAGTCGCGGTTCGAGGTTGTCTACCTCGCGCGGAAAACGATCGCAAGTCAGGATAATCTGCTGCTTGCCATCGAATAACGCATTAAAGGTGTGGAAGAATTCTTCCTGCGTTGTATTCTTGCCGGCAAAAAATTGAATGTCGTCGATCAACAAGGCGTCCACTTGCTGGAACTGACGCTTGAATTGATCCATCGTTTTTTCCTGCAGGCTTTTCATCATCGCACTGAAGAATTGTTCCGAGCGCAGATACAGCACTTTCATGCCGGGATTGTTCACGCGCATCAAATTGCCGGCGGCGATCATCAAATGTGTTTTACCCAGACCGGTTCCGCCGTAAAGCAAAAGTGGGTTGTAGTCCTTGCCGGGATTCTGGGCGACCTGCATCGCCGCGGCACGTCCGAGCTTGTTGCTGCTGCCTTCGACGAAATTGTCGAAGTTGTAACGTGGATCTAGGTTGGTCTGGAATGACAGCCCGGCTTCCTTGGAAGCAGGTGCCTTGTCTTTATTCAGGACGACCGGTGGTTTGGCGCTTGAACCGACTTCCAGGGCAACCTGGGCCTGACCCTGGCTGAAATGCGCCATCAATTCCAGGATTCGCGGCAAATAATGCTCCCGTACCTGCTCGAGGACGAAAGCGTTCGGGGCGAACAAGGTTAATTCGTGTCCCTCGACCCGGGTCTGCAAGGGACGCAGCCAGGTGTGGATATCTTCCGCCGGCAGCTCGGTTTCGAGACGTTCAAGACAACGGGGCCAAGCAGTTAGCATAGACAACACGGATTCCGGCAGCGAAGTGCTGCTGTGGATAAGTCGGGGTCGCCCAGTCTAGC